>QQUB01000366.1 GCA_008501835.1 Bacteroidota bacterium | reverse complement strand
TACAACAGCCGGAATGAATTTCCGGGAGGGTAAATTAGCTTATCACTGGCCGGGAGGAGCCTGGTGGTGGAACTCAGGGCTGGTAGTTGATGAAGATGAATGGTCCTATGTAGCTATGGTAGTGAATCCTTCCGGGGTGACCCTTTATGTCAATGGGATAGGGGCCACTCACAGCTTTTCTGCACAGATGGTAGATTTCGGGACCATGAAACTGGGAAGTTATAAAGGATGGAGCGGCCGGAACTTCTACGGAGAGATGGATGAAGTGTGTATTTACAACAGAGCCCTGAGTCAGGCGGAAATAAGGGAATTGATGCATTTGACCAAAGTGCCGGCTGCCGATCTGAGTTTGATCCACTATTATCAATTCAATCGTGCTTCAGGTATTGTAACAGACCGTTCAGGTATTTTGCATGCTACCCTGGCCAGCGGTGCTGTACGAACCATTTCAACAGCTCCGGTCGGAGGAGGGACAAGCCACCGAATGACAGTGAATACAGGCGGGCCAAAAGATTTTACAGGAACAGATGTTACCCTGGAATTCCCCGTATTCGGTACTTACCCAAACGGGGAGCTTGTTGTGAGCAGGTTAAATGTCAATCCCGACCATCCGGTGGGGCCACAGCCTACTCCGCAACAAAGATATTGGATCGTCAATAATTATGGTTCAAATGCTAATTTTTCTGAACTGGAGAGTATCAGGTTTGATAACCTGTTCGGAATTACAACGACCAACGGTGGTAGTGAATATAAACTCCATAAACGAGCCTCAACTGCCCACGGCAATACCTGGAGCGGAGAACTTGATTTTGCAGATCAGGCCACTTCCACCAGCCTGACCTTTGGAGATGGGAACAGTATTACGAGCTTTAGTCAGTTTGATATCAATAGGGGAAGTCCGATATTGCCGGTAGAACTAACAGATTTTCAGGTAAAGAAAACTACCAACAAAACGGCTCTGATTACCTGGAGTACTGCTGCCGAAATCAACGCAAGCCATTTCGAAGTTCATCGTAGTAAGGATGGAACCAGTTTTGAGGCATTTGCTTTGGTGGAAGCAAAAGGAAACGAGCACCAGGGGGCAGCTTATCAACTGGAGGATAAAAAACCCTTCCAGGGAACTACTTATTACAAGCTTAAAATGGTTGATATGGACGGTACTTTTGCCTGGTCTCCGGTACGCAGTATAATGATCCACGGTTTGCCGTCGAACGTGATCGTTTATCCAAATCCTTTGGGGAAAAGTCGTCTGCTACATGTGCAAAGTATTTTCAGCGAGGATTTAAAAATGGAATTGTTCGATGCCTCCGGAAAGTTTGTAGGTTCCCGGGAAATCCCTGCCGGCAACGGACAAGTGGACTGTACAAACCTGGCCCAGGGAGTATATTTTTATAGGGTCACCGGAGAAACGTTTATGAAGAACGGACATTTTGTGATTAATTAACGGTTTACGGTGGACGGTGGACGGTTTACGGTGAAAGCTACGTTAGCTTCGTTTAGTTTTTGTTAAAGGTTTATAAGTAGTCAACACTATAATTTTATATTCTGTCTTCAATCGTCTACCGTAGGTCGTAAGTCGTAAGCCGTCGTTCGTCCACCGTCCACCATTTGCCGTCCACCGTCTATCGTAAACCGTATAAAATCATCATTCAAAAACCTCCTTCCGGCGTGTAATTTCTTCGTACCTTTGCGGTTCACTCAAAAACGCGAATTTCATGTTTACAGGAATTATTGAAACACTTGGAAAAATTAATAAAATTGAGCAGGAAGGTACCAATATTCACATCACCATTGCCTCCGCTGTTTCTTCAGAACTCAAGGTTGATCAAAGTGTCGCACATGATGGAGTTTGCCTGACAGTAGTAGCTCTTGGAGAAGGAACCCATACGGTTACTGCTATCAAGGAAACACTCGACAGAACCAACCTCGGCCACTGGAAAGAAGGTACACTTATCAACATCGAACGAGCCATGAAAGCCGGTGGAAGACTGGACGGCCATATGGTTCAGGGACATGTGGATATGACGGCTCAATGTATGGGGGTTGCCGAACAGGATGGCAGTTGGGAGTTCACCTTTAGATATAAGCCGAGTCCGGAGCATTTTCTGGTGGATAAAGGATCAGTATGTGTGAATGGGGTGAGCCTTACCGTGGTGACACCTGTGAACGATATTTTTAAAGTGGCCATCATTCCTTTTACATTCGAGCATACTAATTTTCAGGATATAAAAGAGGGAACTACCGTTAATCTGGAGTTTGATATCATCGGAAAATACATCGCCAGGTACGCTGAATTGTATTTCAATAAATAGGCTTTAAACTGAAATATATGGAAAAAATCGGCCTCGTCCTTTCCGGAGGTGGTGTGCGAGGAATGGCCCATATCGGGATCATACAGGCTCTGGAAGAAAACGGAGTGGATATTTATGCAATTGCCGGGGCAAGTGCCGGAGCATTAGTGGGAACCTTGTACGCAGCTGGGTTAAAACCAAAAGAGATACTCGCATTTTACGAAGAACATAATCTGTTTAATATATCCTATTACAACCTGGGTGGGGCCGGAATTTTCAATTCTGAAAAATACCAGGAATATTACAAAGAGTATATTCCGGAAAACAGCTTTGAAGCCCTGAAGAAGAAGCTGTTTATTTCTACAACTGACCTGGAAGCCGGAAGATCGGTGATTCATAGTACCGGTGAGTTATTGCTGCCCTTGGTAGCTTCTGCATCATTGCCTCCCGTTTTTTCTCCCGTGGAAATTGATAACAGACTCCATGCTGACGGAGGGATACTGAATAATTTCCCGGTTGAGCCGCTTCAGGAAAACTGCGATAAGATCATTGGAAGTTATGTTTCACCTATCAAACCTCTGGGGAAAAAAGATCTTCGTTCTACCACACAAATATCGTCCAGATCCATGTCGTTGGTCCTTTATGAGGCCGTTCGGCAAAAATATCATCTATGTGATGTGGTCCTGGAGATTGAAGAACTGGAGACTATAAATCTGCTCAACCAACGTCAGATAAAAGAGGCCTATGAGATCGGATATCGAAAGGCTGAAAGGGAGATGCCATTGATCCTTAAAAAGCTTGGAATAAAAGTTTAACATTCCCATAATACAACCATTCTTCATTCTTTTGCATTTTTGGATTGACAAATGTCAAAACTAAAATTACTTATCTATGAAAACCGTTTCTACGCTTTTTCTCTTTTTATTGATCAGTTGCTTTTCAAATGTGAATGCCCAGGGAGATTACCCATATGATTTTTCTCATTTTCAGGAAGAGTATGCGGACCTTGAAAATCCTGTTGTATTGACAGATGATTATTGGGATGACTTTGATGAATTAATTTATGAATTCCCATTGGGGTTTGAATTTACCTTTTTTGATCATATTATGACCTCCATTTTTCTTGGAGATCCATTTGCCGAAGCTTTATATGTTCAAACGGGAGGTTTGGAGGAATATAACATAATGCTACCTTATACCGGGGATCTCATTTCCAGATATGATAACTCGGGAAACATTATATCTCAAATAGGCTACCTCGTGGAAGGAGAACCAGGCAGTAGGGTTTTAAAGGGTGAATTTAAAAATATCGGGTTTTACAATGATGATGATGGGACAAATTTTGCCAATTTTCAGTTTTGGCTCCATGAATCTGATGGTGCTATTGAATTCAGATATGGCCCAAGTAATATTACCTTGCCATTAGATTATTTGTTCGATGATCTGCCGGGGCCTTATGTAGGACTTTTAAATGGATACCTCTATGATGGGGAAGAATTTGGTGATATGTATATGTTGTCCGGTGATGCAGCAGATCCTACTTATGCATATTATGATGGATCCACTGGTGAGGAACCTCCTGCACTGGAAGGGCAGCCTGCCGACGGAACGGTTTATCGTTTCGGACCGGTAATAATAAACTCAGTTGAAGAAACAATAACTAATCCCGTGTCCATAAAAGTTTATCCTACCATTACTAGAAATGAACTGAATA
>QQUB01000270.1 GCA_008501835.1 Bacteroidota bacterium | reverse complement strand
ATAAAAGAGTATTATTCCTCTCTTAAGGAAGTATATGGTTTTGAATTTGATATTCCCATGGGAGCTATCAATGAATCAGCCAGTATTTTGGCAAATAATGACCAGCAATCAACAGCTATTGAACTGGTATTGTATGGGACTAAAATCCATCCCTATTCAGCCACCTTGTACGGCAGTCTGGGGGAAATACATCAGTATTATGTCGACAAGCCCGAATTGGCCAGGGAATATTATCAAAAGGCTATGAAGTTATCAAAGAAGAAGTCTATTGATCGATTGAAATACAAAACGATGATGGAGGCTGTTTCAAAATAACTCGTAACCACCCAATTTATTGGGTGACTCTGTTGTTTGAAGTTTATAACTTCAAGCATATATCTTAGTCATCTTCGGACGACAACAGCTATTAAAATACGATCGTCAAAGACAATCGGAATATAGATTTTAAGACATAGTCTTAAAATAACAACTTTTGTAAACTCCTTCGTCGATAAAACTGCGCAGCTCATAAAATGATCTCCTGGAATACCTGTTAAACTTTTAATTTGTAGCTCTTTTCAAAATAACACCTGTAAAACAACTAACTATGAAAGCCCTTGTACTTTCCAAATTTGGTTCAACCAAACACCTGTCAATCAAAGATGTTCCGAAGCCCACCCCTAGGGAGAACGAAGTATTGATTAAAATTCATGCCACTGCCGTTAACGATTATGATTGGACGATGGTTTCCGGCAAACCTTATGCTTTCCGGTTACTCCACGGCATCTTCAAACCCAGGAACCCCATTCCAGGCATGGAATTATCCGGAATTGTCGAGGCCATTGGAGAAAAAGTCACTACACATAAACCAGGAGATGCCGTTTACGGAGATATTTCCAATTTCGGGTTCGGAAGTTTCGCAGAGTATATCAGTATCGACGAAAAAGCGGTAGTTCCATTGCCCGAGGGAATCAACTTCGAAATAGCCACTACTATTCCTCACGCTTCCCTTTTAGCCGTTCAGGGGCTTATCGATTACGGTAAAATCAAAAAGGGAGAAAAAATCCTGATCAACGGAGCAGGAGGCGGTGTAGGCTGTTTCGGTCTACAGATAGCTAAAACCTATGATGCGGAAGTAACGGGTGTGGATACAGGAGACAAACTGGAAACCATGAAAAACATCGGCTTCGATCATATCATTGACTACAAAAAAACAGACTTCACTCAAAGCGGAGAACAATACGATCTGATTATCGATGCAAAAACAACGCGGCGCCCTTCCGCATATTTACAAGCCTTATTTCCCGGCGGGAGATATATTTCCGTTGGAGGAACTGTCCGGGGACTCTTTCAAATGTTAATTGCCCAAAAAAGACTATCCAGAAAATCGGGCAAGAGCCTGCAGATCCTTGCCTTAAAATCCAATGAAGGATTGGAATATATCCATGATCTATTCGAAGCAGGAAAGATCGACCCCGTTATCGACGGCCCATATCCTCTGGAACAGGCACCAATGGCCATTCAGCGGTTTGGGGATGCAGTTCATCATGGGAAAGTTGTAGTGAAAATATCCTAATACATGAATAGAAATAGTTTCAAATAACCCTCAGTGTACTCTGTGCCTTCCCTGTGAACTCTGTGGTTAAATTAATTTCCTCATGGAATTATTAATCATAGTAATTATGTCAAAACACCATATTGATAATCCTTCTACACTACCCCTTTCTTTGCATGGCAAAAAGTGGTATTTTGGCGAAGACTGATAAATAGATAAAATGGAATCACTCAACCAACATATCCGGGAATACAAAAAGCAACTGGATATAGGGCACATTCAAAAAGCTTACCAGGGCATCCTTCATTACCTGATGGACTTACGCCTTCATTTTCAAAATGAACATCCCGATTTTCAGGTGACCAGTAGTATCAACGAAGGGCGTATGAATATGTCTTATTTTGCCTTCTCTTCCGGCTTTCTAAAAAAGAGAAAATTAAAGATCGTCGTCATTTTCAACCACAATACTATCTCCTTTGAAGTGTGGTTGTGCGGATTCAATAAAAAAGTCCAGAAGCAATACTGGGAAATAATCAAAGTAAGTGACTGGGGGCAATATTACATCCCAGATAGTATTGGAGGTAATTTCTCAATTTTGGAACATAAAATTACCGAAACGCCAAACTTTGATGATCCTGACGGATTAACCAAACAGCTTGAGAAAGAAATTTTGCTTTTTTTATTGGAGATCGAGAGTTATCTAAAAAACTTTTAATATCCCAGCGGATTATCATTCAGCCACAAAACAAAACTGCCCATGTGCAAAAGATAAATTACGATCATAATAATTTTTTTTCGGGTAAGAGTCATTATCATATCAGTTAACAGCATAAAAACAGGGAAAACCACCGACATATACCTAATAATTGAATTAGTCGATCCTGCACTCAAAGGTAATAAGAGACTTATCCAGACCAAGGCATTAAAACTTAAAGGCATTTTTCGCCAATGCGCTGCAAGAAAAATTCCTAATAAAATAACATACCATGAAGTCACCTGGGCATTTAAATCTCCATATCTAAATAAACTAGCTAAGGGAAAAAGAAAAGATTTGTCCCAGCCCTGCTGTGCCTGGCTAAATGCTAAAAAAAATCCTGTGCTATTATACTGAAATACTCCATACAACAAAAAGGCAATCACAGCAGGAACCATCAATGCTAGACCATGAAAGCTTTTTCTAAAACGTAAGATGCTGTTAATTGGAATATTAGCCCTTTCAAGGTAAAATAGATACAATGGTAAAAGAATAATTAATCCGTTTGGACGTATCAACACTAAAGGCACCAACAATAAGATAAGTAATACTGGTTTCTGATTTTGGACAGCATAAAAACTCCCAGCCATGAACATCAGAAATGGTGCTTCCGTTAAGAACATCGATTGATAAAATTGAAATGGAAAAAGCATAATCAACAGGCTTCCCCAAAAGGCCTTTTTGGTATCCTCCCAATAACCGTGAAAAAACAGGTAACAAAAAATTAAAGCTCCCATTGAAAATAAGATAGAGGTAATAAAGGCAGCTTGCTCATAAGTGATTGAAAACAAACTTGCAACCCAACGGTTAATTATCGGATAGCCAGGAAAAAAAGCCCAGGATGACTGTCCTTTGGAAAAGTCTGTTTTATTGACTTTACGACCCTCGTTTTCAGACTTGGGATAACCATTTTCAGCAATTTTTTTATACCACTGAGCATCTTTTTTCATGGCTATCTGGGTATATACTGTCGAAGAGAAAGTATAATCGTGACTTATGACCTCCAACGAACTAAGACTCGATGCAAAAATCAAATACCCTAATTTTAGGAGCAATAGACATACGATTATCCACACTAATCGGTAAAATTTTGGAGTTTTGTTTTCTACCATTGCAAAAGCGCAAACCTTTTAGGATTTATTAAGGATTAACAGAAGATTTCAAGACCTGATCTAATCTTTAAAATACAATCATAAAGATAATCCCTGAATTACATATCATTGCTTCACCAACTTAACAATCTGCATTTTTGCAATGCCTTCCAACGTATCCCGGCTACTGGCCTGAACAGTATAGATACCATTAGTAAGTCCTCCAATTTCGTGGGAAATGGTTTTTTCTCCTGCCGGGACCCTTTCATTTAAAATACTCATCACCTGCTTGCCTTGAAGATCAAAAATATCCACCTTGATATCAGTTGCTGCTTCTGTGTTTAGTTTTATCATAACATGATTGGTTGCAGGATTTGGAGAAACCTCTATCAGGTCATCAACAAAAAGGCTGGTCTCGCTGATACTTATTACAATATCAGTATCATACTCAGGTCCGGTATTTTCCTCGGTAGCAATAGGTTGAATAACAATATCATGAGGGAATTCACTGCAACCCAAATCTTTGTCCTCAACCACTGTCGGACGCTCCTGGCCCATAAGGTCAAACGAAATATCCGTATCAATAGGGTCCATCCCCTCAAACTGTGGCAGAAGCGCATAACCAGAAGAAGCTGCATTTACAGCTGGACTGTTGGGATCCAGACCAAAAAATCCTTCGCCATTTTCTACCAAAAGCGGATCGGTAATGGTCACTCCGCTTGATGGCAACGTTATTCCAAGATAACTGGTGGCTAAATTGCTGATCCATGTTTCGGTATTGGTTGCATCCTCAAATAAATCGTCGTCCGGTTCGGTGAATATATTGTTGGACAGTGTGACGTTTGTTGGCTTATAACTTCCATCACCGCCAAGAATTACTTCAGCACAATCAACAATGGTATTGAAGGCGATATTGATATTGTCCAGTGGGTCGGAACTCTCATTTTGGAGATAAATAGGACGATCGTCCAGTTCATAAAAGTAATTGTTGTAGATGTAATGATTTTGCCCTTCACGGACTCTGACTCCACCCTTGCCGTTTAAAAAGAAATTGGCATATACGATCGCCTCCGACCCATGTCGAAGTACCAGTTCGGCTTTTGAATTATTTTCAAAAGTATTGTACCTGTAAACGTTCTGAGTTGCCTTACTTGAAATCAATTCCCCATCACCGTCACATTGAGTGAAATAACAGTACTCCACAAGAGAACGACTAATATGATCTGCCTGCGTACTTAACCCGATTCTAATCGGCTCAATCCCCATGTCATTACCCGTACCCTCAAAATTCTTAAAGGAGCAATGCTGTATTTTATGGTACCCGGGATTCGTATCATCCACGAGAATGGACAAAATATTTTGATCGTCCAGGTTCAGTCTGTTTTCGAAATTGCAGTAAGTAACCCGGTTGTACTGACACTCCTCCCGAATCCTCAGATATTTATAACAGGTATAATCCTTGAGATTTAGTTGATTGAAATGATTATAACTGCCATAGGTGTTGATAATATCGTTTGTTCCGATGTTGCCACCAACAAATTGCAGCCCTTCTAAAGTTATATAGTCCCCAGTGATCCTTACTCTTGATGCCCCAGTGAATATGGTTCCGCCTAAGGTGTCTGAACCTATAAAAAGATTACTTTTTGTAATATTCATATAGATATTTGAGAAAGTTCCCGTTTCCCATATGATCGAATCGTTTGTTGCTGCACTATTGTGTGCCTCATCAAATTCCTGCTGGGAGCTGACACTAAATACAGTTGCATTCAGGGGTGTATGAAGTAAGAAAAAACCAACGATCAGGATTATTGAACTGCAATATTTCATAAAAATTTGAGCTAAGCTATTTAAAACCAACTTTATTATTAATCCAAGTTACGGGTTACAGGTTTCGAGCCTGCCTGAATCCTCAGGAGGCAGGTTACGGGTTATTAAATTTTAGCGTAAAACACTTATTTCTCCTGTAGATTAATAGCTAAAACAGTGAAAAACCAACTTCATTGTTCAAACCCGGAACACGTACCTCGTAACACGCAACTTAGGTTAATAAAATTCCAGGTGCAAGGTACTCCAAATCGGTTTTTCTACAAACTAAACATTTGCTTAATCTGATTGGATTTACGCCTTGAAACTTCAAGTTCTTCTCCTGTTTTCAGCGTTATTTTTAATTTTCCTGAAAACCAGGTATCCAGTTTTTCAATAAAATTGAGATTGATGATCTGCTTTCGATTGATGCGAAAGAAAATGCCCGGGTCCAATACTCCCTCCAGATAATTTAAGGATCGTTGAATCATTGGCTTATTATCATCAAAATAAATGCGGGAGTAATTGCCAACAGATTCGAAAATACGGATATCATTCATTTTGACAAACCAGCATTTTTCTCCGTCTCGGACAAAAACCTGCTGAAGAGAATGGTCTGTACGTTCGGTCTTAACAGCTGATTCGTGAATATTCAGCTTGGCAATGGCTTTTTCTAATCGCTGTTTTTTGATGGGTTTTAAAACATAATCGATGGCATTATAATCAAACGACTTGATAGCATATTCATCGTAGGCCGTGGTAAAAATGACTTTAGGAATCTGATCCAGATTTTCTAATAAATCAAAACCGGTCATGCCTGGCAAATGAATGTCCAGGAAAATTACATCCGGTTGAAATTTGGCCAACAGAGCCATGGCCTCCTCTCCATCCGCCGCTTCTTCAATAACATCAAAAACGTTGATCTCTTCCAATAACTGTAAGAGTTCTTTTCGAGCCAATCTGGAATCCTCAACAACCAAACATCTTCTCATGGCATTGGAATATTAATGGAGGCAACAACATAGTTGTCTATTTCAGTCATTTGTAAAGTTGCTTTTCCGTTATAAATCAATTCTAGTCTTTTTCGGATATTTTCTAACCCTACACCTAATTGATCACCTAGACTTGATGTGGTATTCAGGTTCCCGGTATTCCTCACCTGTATTTCGACCACATTTTTCTTTCGATTTATATCAATCAAGACGGACCCACCGTCCTTAAATTGAGAAATACCGTGTTTAACTGCATTTTCCACCAAAAATTGTAACATCATTGGTGGTAATTCCATAGTCTCAAGGCCTTTTTCAACCTGGATCTCATAATGTAATTTATCCTCGTATTGTATAGATAACAACTCAAGGTATTGGTTGACTATCTCCAGCTCATCTTTTAATTCCACCTTTGATTGATCTGTGTTTTTCAAAGCATACCGGAACAAGTCAGAAAAATTCAGCAACATTTCCCTGGCCTTTTCTTTATCCTCTAAAATCAAAGAACGGATATTGTTAATCGTATTAAAAACAAAGTGAGGTTTAATTTGGGATCTTAAAACTCCCAGTTGAGCATCTTTCATTTCTGCCGTCAACTGCCATTTTTCAACTTCCGCCTGCGTCCAGTTATTGAAATAATGAATTGAAAAGTAAATTAAATTCCAGCAAAGTAAAATCACTGAAAAAATAAACATATTGCCAATAAATGAAGCTGTTGTCAGGCCATGTGAACCGAAGATATATCGGAAAATCAAAAAAACAAAGCCCAAAAAAACGGCCGTAAGCAGGAAAGTGGATCCAAAGAGAAAAGCGACCGTTTTGGTCAAATTCCATTTACGCCAATCCAATTCCTTAATGATGTATCGATAAACCGTAGTCAATAAAAACCCAATGACAAATGGCGTAAGGGAATTGTACAGAAGTATATCTTTTGGGAATCCAGCCTGGACTTGCACCAAAAGATTACTCCCGGAAACTATAGCCCACCCAAAGATCTGGGCGATCCAAAAATTCCTATTCCCTGTTTGAATCATGAGTTTTTACATATCTGTGCTATAAAACTAGGCTTATATCTTCAAAGAAAGTAACCAGTTCGAAATAAAATTCATCGCTTCCTCATTAAAGGTTTCCTCCAGCATAGCATATTCCGAAGGCGCTCCTGTTGTTGTTTTTTGAAACAGGTGATTCAGTCCCTTAAATTCATGAATGGTCACGTTTTTGTTCTTTGCCTTTGCTAAACTTTTACGAATCCCCTCAAGATTCTCTTTGGATGTCACCTGCAGATCCAACTCACCATTGACAGCTAAAACAGGGCATTTCACCTTACTTAAATAATCATCCGGAGTAAATTGAGTAAAATAAAGATACCATTCCGAAACCAGCATGCGGGTTTGTTGGTTGATGAAATTTTCTTTTGTACCAAGCATTTGTTTTTCCTCCTCAGTAAAATTATCATAATGCTTTTCCACCAGTTCTGTCAACCCTGCAGTTATTTGCTCTTCAGGTAAGTCATAGTTGGCCTCTATGTAGGCAAAGATATCTTTGGCCATTTTCTGCATCGTTTTACGAGAAGCTTCTGGCATGCCTTCCGCTTCGCCGATCTTGTCTTGTTGTAGTAACAAAAGCTCCGGTATCTCTATTCCGGGCCCAGCCAAAAGCACAATAAAATCGACATCCTTATTTTCACTCGCCACAATAGGTGCGATCATTCCTCCTTCGCTATGCCCTACAAGACCGATGGCTTTGCCTTTCATATCATTTCGGCCTTTCAAATAAGCAACAGCCGCTGCAGCATCATCAGCAAAGTCTTTTGAAGTAGCTCCGGAAAATTCTCCTTCCGATTCCGCAACACCTCTGTCATCGTAGCGAAGCACAGCAATCCCCTTTCGGGTCAGATGATCAGAAAGCACCAAAAAAGGTTTATGAGTCAACACCTCCTCATTTCTGTCCTGTGGTCCGGAGCCGGAAATCAGTACTACCACTTTTTCAAACTTCCCATCATTTGGCATAGTTAAAGTTCCGGCCAGGCGATGTCCGCCTTTGGGGTTTTTGAATTTCACTTCCTCCTGGATGTAGGGAAAATCCTTTGGCTCCTGAGGTCTGACTACTTCTTCCCTTTCCACTTCTTCTCTGGTCATGATCAGATCCCAGGTCATTCCATTTTGTTTAAATACACCTACCAGGGAATCTCCTGCTTCATTCAATTCTGCAGTGTATTCTGCACCCAAGGAAGTGGCAACAATCTTCAATTGCTCATCTTCATAAGTTGTTTCATTCATTGGGATACCATTAGCCCCCTGGTCAGGACTGTCCATGGTAGATTGCAAATTTCCGTCCACATCTAAAATGTGAAATACAATAAGCAATGGCATTCCCGGAATTTCCAACACACCGTTCCAATCGCCCAACACTTTTTCTGCAGCGCCGATCCCCTCAGGGTTTATTGAGGTTTTCTCCTCTGAACTTTTAGTCATATCTAAAGGCAGTGATAATCCCTGTTGGTTAAAAGTGCCCTTGAGCATTTCCCCTTTTTCATCCAATACGGCGGTGTATTTCATTCCCAGAGCAGTGGCTTCAATGGTTAATTGGCCATTTTCAAAAGTCGTTTTGTCAGCGGCTATTCCCGATGCCCCCTGATCAGGGCTATCCATGGTCGATTGAAGGTCACCGTTTTGACTTGTCACATGAAAAACAACCCTCAATTCCACTCCCTGATAACTTATTTTTCCATGCCAGTCACCAACAATATCCTGTGCATTCATTTGTAACATCAATAAGGTAAAAACAAAGATTATTAAACTTTTCATAATTAGACTTTTCATAATTCGTTTTCTATTGATTACATGAATGCTTCAAAAGTATTACAGAAATATTCATGGCAAAATCGAATTGTGATAAGTGGTCAAGAAAAATGATGAGTGGTGGAAAAGGCTATATACAGCCAAAGACCTCCGAGGTTTCAGAAACCTCGGAGGTCTGGCAGCCCCCTACCCCCATATATAAAAGCCACGAAAAGGGAAAACGTGACATTATTTCACCTTGTATTTTTCCTAATTGTTCATTTTTTGTGATTTTTATATAAAATAATCAAAACAATGAACCAATTTAAACACACCATCCTGCCCATTCTACTGGCGACCATTTGGATCAGTCTATCCGAATTCGTCAGGAATGAATTCTTATTCAAATCTTATTGGACAGGTCATTATGAACAAATGGGACTTGTATTCCCTTCAGAACCTGTTAATGGGGCCATTTGGGGACTATGGTCATTATTATTTGCTATTGCCATCTACATAATTTCCGGAAAGTTCAAGCTTGGTCAGACAACTCTACTTGCCTGGCTTGTTGGATTTGTCCTGATGTGGGTAGTTACCGGGAATATGGGAGTATTACCCTACAGGATTTTGATTTATGCTATTCCTTTGAGTCTGCTCGAGGTTTTTCTTGCGGCATATATTATCAAAAAATTCAAAGGTCAACGATGAAAACTTTTTAAATCATGCTTCCACTTTTTAGAAAGATCAGAAAGAAACTCCTCAGGGAAAGTAAATTTAGCAGGTATATGATCTACGCTGTGGGCGAGATCATACTTATCGTAATCGGTATCCTTATCGCTCTGGGTATCAGCAACTGGAACCAAAATCGCCTGGACTCCCAAAAAGAGCAATTTTATCTGGATGGTCTGAAAACAGAATTTGAGTTGAGTCATAAAAAATTAAAAACCCTGATGGAAGTGAACCGGATGAATTATGAAAATTCAAAAAAGGTGGCTGGGTTTATTAATGGTAACCATCCAGCCATTTCTGAAAGAGAATTGTCTGAATTTTTGTACAATGCTTTTTCTTTTGAAATTGCCTATAATCCAAACAATTCAATATTGAAGGAACTGATCAATTCAGGGAAACTGGAGAACATTTCCAGTACCGATTTGAGGAAACACCTCACCTCCTGGGAGTCATTCATACAAAGTACCCAGAACCAGGAAAAAGCCCTTCGTGAACAACGGGAAAGAACTCTGGATATTTTCAGAAATGGCAATGGTAGTATAAAAACCATTTTGGACGATGCCAAAATTACTGAGGAAATTGGCTTGTTCCAAAACCGGGAATACCAAAGTAACCTGAAGGTAATTAAGTCGCTTGCATTTGAGAACAATCTTCTTATGTTTATCCTGACTGGCATGAGTACAGAAACGGAACATTACCTTCCATTATCAGAGGAAATTGAAACCATACTTAAACTAATCCAAAAAGAACAATCAAAATGAATCCGCAAAATTTAATAAAAACCTGGTTCGACAAATGGGAATCCGGAGATTTCCTGAACCTTCCTGTAACCGACAACTTTAAACACACCAGTCCATTTGGCACTGTAACTGGGAAAAAGGCCTACCTGGAATTGGTGGAAGCCAACCGAGACAAATTCCTGGGTTATTCTTTTGACATCCATGACGGCATTTTTGCCGAAGACACCGCTGTTGTTCGCTATACAGGTATACAGGGTGATTTCCGGTTGGATGTAAGTGAATGGTATTATTTCAACGGTGAACTTATT
Source organism: Bacteroidota bacterium (assembly GCA_008501835.1). Lineage (GTDB taxonomy): Bacteria > Bacteroidota > Bacteroidia > Chitinophagales > Saprospiraceae > BCD1. Next base: position 4,804 of record QQUB01000270.1, on the reverse strand, counting down.
GAAGAGATCATAGCTTACTATCACATTGGAGAAATTCGCGAAGACCGGGAGTTGGAATCGCCGGAGTAGTAGCTAGACCTCCGAGGTTTTAGAAACCTCGGAGGTCTGTTCAAAACAGATAATTTCCTATGGATACCTTTCCGAAATTGTATACACCCAGGCTCATCCTCCGAAAAATGGACATCGATGATGTCCCGTCGTTGGTCAAATATGCTAACAACCCAAAAATTTCCGACAACATTGTCAACATCCCCTACCCTTACCGGGAACCGGATGCTGCTTTCAGAATGAGCTTCATCGTTCAGGGATTCAAAAATAAAAACCGGTATGTTTTTTCGATTGAATCCAAAGAACGAAAAGAGTTAATCGGTGAGATCAGCCTTCACTTCCTGGACAGACACAATAATCACCTGCAATTGGCCTACTGGATCGGAGAGCCTTTCTGGGGACAGGGACTGGTCACAGAAGCGGCACAGGCTGTCATTAAATTTGGCTTTGAACAATTAGGTGCCGACCTGATCTATGCAGATTGTAGCAGAGAAAATATCGGCTCTCAAAAAGTCTTGTTGAAAAATGGCATGCAACAACAACCTGTGAAAGGCGATCTGATCATGTTCAGAATCACTAAAGAAGAATTCCATGGGTAATTCAAAACCTTTTGTCCAACTGGAGTAGAATCATTTTTCATTATTCCGTAACTTGCCAGTATTCAAAAACTCACTTGCCAGCTTATGGAAATCAAGGAAAACATGATCGAAAGTTACGGGCTTTCTGAGCAGGAACTTGCCTTTACCACCAGCAGTTTCCGGCCGGAATCTTTAGCTAGAAAGCAATTTTTCCTGAAAGTCGGTCAAACTTCGGATAAAATAGCCTACGTGCTGAAAGGCATGCTCCGTTCCTACCTGCTGGACGAGGATGAAAACCAGATCACCACCCAGTTTTTTCCGGCCGGTACATTGGTCATTTCCTTTGAAAGTTTCAACGAACAGGTCCCTTCCAAAGAATACATCATTGCAGAAGATGACTGTGAATTATTGGTCATCACTTACGAGCAACAAATGAACCTCTACCAGGAAGTTCCGAAGTGGCAGGAAATCTGCAAGGATATGGCCAGCAGGAACAGTCATGAACAACTGGAACGCGCTGTCGAATTTCAGACCATGACCGCTACGGAGAGGTACCAAAAGTTTTGTGATGATCACCCCGAAGTATTGCAAACTGTGGCTTTAAGACACATCGCCTCTTATCTGGGCATCGACAATGCAACCCTCAGCAGGATCAGACGTAAAAAATAACACCTTGATCAATGTGATCTGGATGCTAAACAAACGTCTTCCATTTTTCACTCTCTCCAAATAGTAAAATATTTAATAACAAAGTTATCTTTATAACCACATTAAATTGGGAATACCAAAGCAAGCATACTTCTGCCGGAGAAATACACCAGGCCCTTATGAAATTTTCGAAATTCATAAAAAGCACCCTCCTATTAATTACAGGAATACTTCTGTGGCTTCCTTGTACCAGCCAGATCTATGTCAACCTTAATGCCGGCGGTGACAATAATGGTTCTTCCTGGGAAAATGCCTATACCAATTTTCAGGATGCACTCGATGAAGCTAAGGAAAATGATCAGATTTGGGTAGCAAAAGGAACATACCTGCCCGGAAAAGCCGGTGACCCTGGAAATACCACCTTCTTTTTGTCAAAAGGCGTCAGACTCTACGGCGGCTTCGAAGGAACGGAAACCAGTCTCAAGGACAGAAACCCGAAACTATTCCCAACCATCCTTTCGGGAGATCTTAACCAGGATGATATTGCCAATGACTTTGAGAATAACAGAATTGATAATGTCTGGACTGTCATGTTGGTGGAAAATAACTCCTCTACCCTTCCAGTTATCGATGGATTTATTTTTAAAGGCGGGCATGCGAATGGAGAGATTAATGGCAGATATTACCAGCGGAGCGGAGGCGGGCTATTTCTTTTTGGCCCCGCAGAAGTAAGGAATTGTGAATTCAGACAAAATTATGCCAACAAAGATGGCGGTGGGCTGTATTTCTGTGATTCTTTGGCCATTGCTCAATCGCCCTCCCGAATGATCATTGACAGTTGCCACTTTGCCAATAACTTTGCGGAGAATTCGGCAGGTGCTCTGAGTAATGAAATGATCAATAACAATACTTTTGAGACCTATATTGGCCATTCGTCTTTTATCCATAACAAAACCACCCAAGCTGGAGGGGCATTGTTAAATTGGATCACAGTTCCCAACTGCAAAGTAGTAATAGAAGATTGTCATTTCGAAAAAAACGTAGGCGAACATGGTGGTGGGATTATCAATATTATTGTGTCTTCCAATGCAAATGTCGAGATCAGTAATTGTCATTTTTCGGAAAACAGAAGTATTGATGCTTTAAAACATAATTACATTACCGGTGGTGGTGCTATTCGATTTTTCTTCCCTGCTGAAGCAAGTGGATCTTTAGGCTCCATTAGAAGGTGCAACTTTTCTGAAAACTCTTCGGAATTAGGAGGGGGTGCCGTTTCAGTGGCCTCCCGGAAAGGTGCCGAAGCCAATAAGGTTATTATTGATAGTTGTAAGTTGGAAAAAAATGAAGCTGATTATGGAGGTGGAATTGCCCTTGACCTGGGAGGGTTTAATGACACCATCATTATAAAGGAAAGTACCCTTATTGAAAATAAAACAACTGAATTTGGATCCCATGGGGGAGCGATAAAAGTTACCTACTGGGTATCTGGAAAACACGGCAGGACAACCATTGAAAATTGTAATTTTCAAAATAACTCCAGCGAAAGCACAAAAGGAGGGACAATAGGCATCATACCTACTGGTCAATTGAGTTTTACATCCATACGTAACAGTATTTTTTCCAATAATGAAATTAGGGAAAATAGTTCTGCTATTTATTACGGATCAGTGGACGGTAAATACGAATTGGAAAATTGCACCTTTGAAGCCGACCAGATTACTCCTGGAGGTAGCATAATAAATTTCTCCTCTACCATTTTTTCTCCCTACATGCTATTTCTCTTTTTCCATGGAGCTTTATGGATGCATATTTTCTACTTTTTATTGGTGTTTTTTATCACCCGGGAACGGACGACAATTTATTATACCCTGCAGACGATAGGGCTCTCCTTTTTTTACTTTTTAGCAAAAGATTTCATCTATTTTCCTTCTATTTTTGAGTGGTTGGTAACTAATCCATGGTATCATTATGCAATTTCTAAGTTCAGCATTATGCTATCAGTAATTGCTTTTGTGAAATTTGCCCAGCACTTTTTAAATATCAATCAATATTACCCTGCCCTAAAAAAGAATATTCTCTATTTTATCCTATCATATATCTTAATAAACATCATACAAACTGCACTCTTTCAAGGATTTAACCAGGAAACATCAATATGGCAGGATGTTGTAAGTTGGATTTATACGGTGATGTCTATCGCTGGTTTGATAATTCCATTTTTGGGAGCAATTATTTTATTAAGAAAAGGTTATAAACTGGCCTTATTTTTATTCCCTGTTTTGTTGTTTGTAATTTTTTGCGGCGTTTTTTTATCCCTGTCCTTTAATGATGGCTCCACCGTATCATCTAGCAAAAATATTTTAATCAGCGAAGGGTTTGTTTTATTAGCACTGATTACCTTGGCTTTAGCCAATGGATATCGAATCAACTTACTCAAAAAGGACAAAGAACGAGCCCGCCAGTTAGCAGAATTAAATACAGCTAAAACACGTCTTTACAATAATATCACCCATGAATTTAGAACCCCGCTTACGGTAATCATGGGGACCACAGAAATGGTCAAAGGAAATGATCCAGAAAAAGAGCTCATTCAACGAAACAGCCAGCAGTTATTACATCTCATAAATCAAATGCTCGATCTGTCCAAATTGGAAGGCGGTGCCATAAAACTGGAACCCAAACTGGGTGACATCATTCCTTTCATCGAATACCTTGTCGAATCATTTCAGTCATTTGCTGCCTCAAAGCACATCCAACTCACCTTTTTCACTGAGCTGGAATCCCTGCAAATGGATTTTGATGCAGATAAAATTCAAGCAATTATCAGCAATCTGGTTTCCAATGCCATAAAATTCACCCCTGAATCCGGCAAGGTGGTCATCCATGCAAAAAAGGAAACAGTACGCAAAAAAACCCAGCTAGTAGTAACCGTAAGAGACAGCGGATCAGGTATTCCGGAAGAAGATATCCCTCATATCTTCGACCGCTTTTTCCAGGCGGACGCTTCGGACATGCGCCGTTCGGAAGGAAGTGGTATTGGTCTGGCATTGGTAAAAGAACTGGTGCAATTGATGAACGGTACCATTGAGGTAACCAGCAAGGTGGACAAGGGAAGCGCTTTTTTCTTCAGCGTACCTATAACCAATGTTGCTCCGATGGAAACCCAATCGTTTGAAAACAGAGAAGTCTACACTCCCTATATTCCCGAGGACGAAACCAACGAATCCTTCTTTCCGGTTTCTGATGAATTGCCTATCGCATTGATCGTGGAAGACAATAGGGATGTAGTTAGTTTCCTCAAATCCTGTTTACGAAAGAAATATGCACTTGAAATAGCCTATAACGGCCGGGAAGGCATCGAAAAGGCCTTGGAAATAGTCCCGGACATCATCATTAGCGACGTCATGATGCCTGAGGCTGATGGTTATACCGTTTGTAAAACACTAAAAGAAGATGAACGTACCAGCCATATTCCGATCATTATTTTAACGGCCAAAGCTACTCAGGAAGATAGAATTCAAGGACTGGAT
>QQUB01000904.1 GCA_008501835.1 Bacteroidota bacterium | reverse complement strand
TAAATACTGACAGGGTGAATGCACCAAAAAACACGATCCAGAATATGGGCAAAAACAACCGGTAAAATAAGGTCGCGTTGGTAGATACTCTTTCCATGAAATAATTATTCTTTTTGGGCCTGGGGCTTTAACGGTAAATTTTGGAGCCTCGTTTTATTTCATCAGGCTGCCATTTCTTTTTGAAGTTTCTTCTCTACTCTTCTGGAGATGAAAATACTCAGTTCGTAAAGAATGTATAAAGGTATTCCGATGAGGAACTGTGTAATTACATCCGGAGGGGTGATTAAAGCTGATAATAACAAAACACCTATGATGGAGTGTTTACGATATTTTCGCATCGCAGCCGGTGTAACCAATCCGACCCTTGAGAGAAAATAAACAACTACAGGCAATTCAAAGATCAGCCCGGCAGGAGCAGTAAACATCACCATATAGCTGATGACTGATGCCAGGGTTGGAATATTGTTAACTCTTGGCAGTACAAAATTTCCGAGGAAGTTGATCGCAAAGGGAGCAATGATGAAGTATCCAAATAAAACACCCAGGAAGAAGAGGAATGAGCAAATGAAAACGATGCCTCTTGTCGCTTTTTTCTCCTTAGCGTATAATCCGGGACTTACGAATTTCCAGAATTGATAAAAAACGAATGGAAAGGCCACAAAAAAACCGGCGATGAAAGCCACTTTAATACTTGTGATAAAAGGTTCTGCAAAACCTATGGCCTGAATGTCCAGCTCGGGAGGAGAGAAACAAAGTGCTTTTGATATCCCGATCATCTCAGAAAACTGACAAAACATCTTGTACGAGAAAAATTCTTCATCGAAAGGGCCAAGGATGACCGTATCAAAAAGCCAGCCTTTTACAACAAAAAGAATAACACCAAGGGTAACAATGGCTGCGAGAGCTTTTAGAATACGTCCGCGCAATTCTTCCAAATGATCCAGAAAACTCATTTCAGGACCTTGACCATCTTCAGTCAGATCTTTGTCTACATCTATTTGATCTAGTGGCATCCTGTTTTTTTTATTACTGATCTTTTCACTCATCGTTGATGATTTGGATAGCTCAAAACCTCAGGAGTTTAAACAATCAAGAACAAATGTAGAAATTTTTTTTCTCGCATTTGTTACTTTTTGAAAATCTGACATTATTAGAACGTAGCTTATCGACAAAGCAAGGGTTTTTGCCCATCAACTGTTTCAACAAATTCAGCGGATCTGACTTCCAGATAACCGCTTTTCTAAACCGCGTATTTAACATTAAACTGATCAAAGGGTGCCTGGCACGCTATTGATGCTTTTTTGCCCGGACGTTTTTGGGAAGTAATGCCCAAAGTCCGACCTGAAGATCTATTGTCTAATTTTAAAAACGACTAAACCATGTCAATTCCGAAACAGCCCCGACAGTTGATGATTAACCTTATGTATATCGTTCTGACTGCTATTCTGGCCCTGAATGTTTCCGCCGAAATACTCAATGCCTTCCATTCTATCGATGAAAGTATGGAAGACAGCAGCGAGATCGTCAGTCGCTCAAATATGCAAATTTTTAATGCGATAAAAACCCAGGCCGATTCTTATTCTCAATTTAAACATTTGCATGAAAAGGCTACCTCAGTAATGGAGCTGTCAGGCACTTTTTATGACTATGTCGAAGATTTGAAGCAAACAATAATTGAAGAGGCAGGCGGGTTGGATGAAACCGGTCAGGCAGTTAGAAAAACAGATAAGGATATAACCACGCGTATGCTGGTCAATGAAGGGAAAGGAAATGAGTTGCAACAGAAGGTGCAGGAAGTCAGAGTTCAGTTGCTCGACCTGCTGGATGAAGAAGAACGCAATGTGCTTCAGGCTGCCATTCCCCTGAATATCAGAGAAATTCCCCAAAAAACGGATAAAAAGGATTGGGCACAATTCACTTTTCAACAAATGCCGGTTGCTGCGGTTTTGCCCATTTTGAGTAAATTTCAACAGGATGTTCGCATTTCTGAAACTGTTTTACTGAATTATTTCCTGGGTAAGACCGGTATTGAGGTGAACAAACCGGATGCCTACATTCCGATCATTTCGATGGACAAAAGTTATCTCACACGAGGAGAAACTTTCCAGGGAGAGATCAGCCTGGCTGCCTACAGTTCCACTGCCGATAATATTGCTATTTGGGTAGATGGAGAACAACTTGAGGTTGAAAACGGGAAAGCGCTGTTTACCAAATCCGTTGGCGGATCAGGAACCAGGAAACATAACATGAAGATAGAACTTACCAATCCGGTAACGGGGGAAGTTGAATCGTTTGAACGGGAGTTCTCCTATGAAGTAGGTTCCAAGTCGGTTACGGTTGCAGCGGACAAAATGAATGTACTGTATGTAGGTGTTGAAAACCCTATCTCTGTTTCAGCTGCAGGAGTCTCCAGCAGTTCTGTAAGAGTGAGAGCGAGTGGCACCCAAATTTCCAAAGTCTCCGGCAATCAATATATAGCCAAACCTTCCAGACCAGGTATTGCTGAGATCACGGTTAGCGGTGAGGGACTTTCACCTCAGGTTTTTGAATACAGGGTCAAGAAAATTCCGAATCCTGTTATTCAGCTGGGCCGAAGCAGAGGCGGATCCATGAGTGCCTCAGAGATGCGTGTGCAGGAAGGGCTCATTCCCGTATTGGAAGGATTTGATTTCAATGCCCGTTGTAACATCATCTCCTTTGAAGTAGCCCGTGTACCCAAAAATGATGACCCCCGGATTGCCGATAATCAAGGCGGAAAATTCACCGGCAGAGCCCTCAATATCGTTAAGGCCGCTAAACGAAATGACGTGTATTACTTCGATGATATAAGGGTCAAGTGCCCGGGTGATGATAATACCCGAAAGATGAATGGATTGATATTTAAGATAAAATAAAGGACGCAAGGACACAAGGATGTAAGGATCAAGGACATAAGGACGCAGGGACACATAACGCGCTTTCTTTGAAAAAAACAACTTCGGATTCAAACATCAAGAGGGAGCGGGCAAAATGATGCCAAGTGGCACGTTTTGTCCAATCCCCACTCCCTCTGCTCCCCCCGATTAAACTTCGATATTCGAAATTGGATATTCTGCGGTTCTGCAAGAAATGCTCTGCGTCCTCATTTATTAAACATTTCTACCCAAACACCAAACTCTTAACTAAACTCAACATATTCAAAATTCACTATTATGAAAAAACTCTTTTTGCTAAGCCTCGTTTTAACTTTTTCTATCGCCACTCAGGCACAAGTCATCACTTTAGAAGCCGACGAACCTCCATTAGATGGTATTATCGACCGCAGTGAACTCAATACAAACAAAGCTTTACCTTATTCCCCTGTTCGGGCTGCCGATATCTTATGGGAAAAACGAATCTGGAGGGTAATAGATACCCGGGAAAAGATCAATCTCCCTTTCAGGTACCCGGAACAATTTTTATATACAATTCTGGAAGATGGTATCCGGTCGGGTGAGTTGACTGCTTATGATCCAATGGATGATAAATTTACAACCCCTATGACCCCAAAAGACCTTTTTAGTCAACTCTACACAAAGGATACCGTTGACATTATTGATCCCGTTTCCGGGAAAATCACACCGAGGGAAATTACCAATACTTTCGATCCTGAGGATATCATTTGTTATCGGGTAAAAGAAATCTGGTATTTCGATACCCGAACCTCTACCCAAAAGGTGAGGATACTGGGCATTGCGCCAATATTGAAAGTAGAAAAGGAGTTGAGTGGGATCAATTATGAAAAGCCTTTATTCTGGGTCTATTATCCTCATGCAAGGGATTACCTGTCCGGTTTCCAGGTTTTCAATGACGAAAATGATTTTGGCAATGCCAGTTGGGAGGATCTGTTTGAAATGCGGATGTTCTCCAGTTACATCATGAAAGAATCCAACGTCCACGACCGCCGTTTGAGTGGTTACCTCTCCGGACGAGATTTGTTATTGGAATCCCATTTGATCGAACAGGAACTCTTCAACCGGGAACAGGATGTATG
>QQUB01000431.1 GCA_008501835.1 Bacteroidota bacterium | reverse complement strand
TTTCTATTTACCAGTCCATTTCTGCAATTTTTTCCAACAGCCAGTTTCGGCTTGCGATATTTTTTGTTGCTTCAACTTCTTCCCTGAGTTTTTGAATACCTTTTGTATCCCTGAAGGTCAATTTGGTAAGTTTTTTGGTGAATTTGATAAGGTTGGTGTAAAGCACCCTTCTTGAGACAGGTAAATCCCGGTGCCTTCTGAGGTATGCACGGAAACTGTCAAATAGCGAGTAGAGAGGTTCTATTTCATCCGTTTCGTAATAAGTTGCGATCAACATTGTTTTAGAGTTCAGGTTGTAAGTGAAATCCTCAAATTCGATGTCTCTGAGTTTCTCAATTACCTTATCGTATTTTTTCTGGTAGAAGTACAAGAGGGCCATATTAAAGGTAACCGCATTCTCCCGGAAACTTTCAGGAAGATAATGCCTGTATTCCTGGATGAAATTCTCCGTCCAGTCGTATTCTTTTAGCCTTAAGGCAGCTGTAATGGCGTTTCGGAAGTGCCATGGGGAGAACTCGATATTTTTAATAATAGATTCTTTCTCCAGAAGTTCCTTATAGGTTTGAAATACCTCTGCAGCCCCTTCCGGCACCCCTGTGTTGAGCATTCTGATGGCAAAGTTTACTGCCGGGGTATACATTTCAAAGGCCTGTGCCGGCGGGAAAAGATGGTAATGTTCATTTAATAATTCTTTCAGTTTCAAATAGTGTTGTTTATTGTTACTGTCGGTCTGGGTTAGGTAAATCTGGTAATAAATTGAAATTGCGGGAACGTGGTCAAAGTTATTTTTCTTAACGTAATTGACGATTTCCTCATAAAACATCAGCTCTGCTTCTGATTCAATAAGGTATTGACGGCTCAAAATGGAACAGAATACCCGTAATTTTTCGGCGAGGTAGAAATAATCCAGGTTGAGTAGCATTTCCCGCTCATTGGTAACCTCAGTTCTTTTTATTTCTAAGTCGGTGAGGTTGTAGTAGTTTAACTCGATTTGATATTGATAGTAATAATAGTTAGCTGTTCGGTAAATATATTTATCAGAGTGCCTTCTGGCAGATTTCATTGCGCTGTTGTAGATCTTCTCAAGGTCCTTTTTTTCAACGGCCTCGAGCAGGGTAGTGGCCTGAAGCAGGGGAGTGTCTTCGTACACTTTTTGAGCTAAGAACGATTCAATTAATTTTAGCAGATCTGACATGTATTTTCTGAAACGCACATCATCATAAGGTTTATTACCCTGGAGGGACTTCCACACCTGGATCTTTTCGAAAGGCTTATCCTTCTTGGTGGAGTTGAGATTTTTAACGATGAGGTCAAAAATGGTGATCAGGTCCTTATTGCTGTTAAAATAGGGAGACTCGAGATATTTTTTGAGCTGACTCAGTTCTTTTTTGTCGAAATATTCTAAAACTGAATACAGTTTAGTGTTGCGCATTTAGGGATAATTTTTGTATCTTTACCGTGTAGGCTAAGTTTATTTATTAGTTTCAAAAATAATAAGATTTCCTCTTTTCACAAAGTTGGAAAAGCTGTTATTTTTTTGTTGCTGATAGTCAACTTATTAATTGTATGTTTTTGATTTTTTGTGTTACTTTTCCTTTCACAATTCGTCAAAATGTACAGCAATGAATGTAACGTCTGTTTTTGTTAACAGACCATGAACAAATTATAATCCAAAAACGCTTTGTAGAAAATCCACGATCCATGAATGTACTTTTACGAAAATTTTTAACATTCGTGTTCCTGCTTTCGGGGTTTGCCCTTATGGGGCAATCGATAGTCACCCTGAATCTCGAGACCTATGGGAACACAAGTGTTGAATATCAGTTTACCTCGTCACCGGGGCCTGCTTCGGTTCATGAAGATCCGATCAACGGCCAGGTTCAGCTCAACAATCTGGGATCTTATAATTGGGAAGTGATTTACACTCCTGATGAAGATTATTATGGTCCTGATGATTTTGAGTTGTATTTTTTTAGCGGAACCCTCAAAACGCTGAAGGTACATGTTGATGTGCTTCCGGCAAAAGTTATTGCTTTTCGCGATTACACGAGTACGTCTGCCGGTACACCAGTGACTGTTGAGGTGTTGGCAAATGATTTTAGTAGTAACGATGTTTTTATTCTGTCCGCAATTCCGGCCGTCAACAATGGATGGGCCGAATTTGAAGAAGGTGCTTCAACCATAACTTTTCACCCTGATCCTGATTTTTCCGGTCTTACTCATCTCAATTACGTGGTTTGTGATGGTGCTGGAACCTGTGATAACGGTACAGTTAGTGTTACCGTAATGCCAGTTGTAGGAGAAAGTGATACCTTAAGGATCTTTACCAAGAAAAATCTTGAACAGGTCGTTTTAGTTCCGCCAAGTTATTCCCTGGTGGCCGGATGGCCTCAAAATGGTATATTTGATAATTCTGATGACACGCCTGTTTATATCCCTGATGTGGATTATACAGGAATGGACTATTTATATTTTGATCACGAAGGTGGACAAACCACTGTGGTCATAGAAGTTCTCGATGTTGAAGAAAATGTTTTCCTCTTCAATGATGAGTACTTTACAACTTCTGTTGAAAGTCTTGAATTCAATGTTTTGGATAACGACCTTTACGGGCCTTCCACAGGATGTGTCGGTATCGGTGAACCACAATTTGGAACCTTGCTCCACAATGGAAATACGGATTACATGCCTAAGGGGCAGGTGATCTATATTCCTCCAACTGATTTCCAGGGAGTAGACTGGTTTGATTATTCAGGACATTCCGGAGGTACCTGTGGCAGCCCTGGCGAAACAGCTCGTGTTTATATCCATGTAAGTAACTTTGAGCCGGCTTCTGACAAGTTTTTCATGTCAACTCCAAGAAGAACCCCTCTGTTGATCGGCTATGATTTGCCGGTTACGGCTTACAGCTTCTCCATCATTGAAAATGGTGATTTGGGAGATGTTATTTATTTACCAGGCCAGGTTGATACAGTTATCTACGATAAGCTCATTTCAGGTTATAATCTCCTGTTATACATTCCTCATGAGGATGTGGACTCCGGTGAAGATGAATTTGAGATTGGATATTGTGCCCTTGACATTGAAGGCAACTGCGCCGTTGAGAAATCTGTTAAAATCGAAATGGACATTCTCAATATCGGCAGCGGCAATGAACCTATGTGTTTCGATGATTGTGTTTGGCGGGGGGATACCAATTTTGACGGAATGGTTAACCTTCAGGATCTCTTGCCTATTGGTTTGAGTATGGGGGAAATCGGTTCTTCAAGAAATACGGAAGACAATGGATTCTGGTATGGAGAATATGCTGAAGACTGGAATGGACCATTTAATACAGAACCTGTTGATTTAAAACATATTGATGCTGACGGTGACTCCATCGTAACAGCTTTGGATACTATAGCGATCAGTCAGTATTATGGCAGAACGCATGCACTTGTTCCAAATGTAATGCCATTTTACGAAGATGAAATTATCCTTCAGGGAGAGATCTTTGCTTCTCCGGGTGATCTTATTGAGTTGGATATGTACCTGGGGAACTCAAGTGACCCTGCTGTTGATATTTATGGGTTTACGGTTCCGTTTGATTACAATCCAGACATTTTTGTTCCGGAAAGTGTAAAAATGGTTTTCAGTAATTCCAGCTGGTTATCCTATAATTCTCCTATCCTTTATATGACTCACAATGACCTGGAAGGTTCTTTCGAAGGTGCATTTACACGTACCAGCGGAGTTGCTGCCAGTGGTCATGGTGACATTGGAAAAGTTGAGTTAATTGTTGTTGATGATATAGCAGGTTTCCGTATTGGTGACGAGCCTATTCAGGCGCAGGTTGGCGGTGGTATTTCGACAGTGATGAACAGTGCAGGGCAGACCTTCGGCATGAAGATCGGTGGTGCTACAATTCATATTGTATTGGAGCAGGAAGAAGACTTTGATAAACTCAATCCTGATCTGTTGAAACTTTCACCAAACCCGGCAAGTAATTTCCTCAATGTTCACCTCAATGGCGAA
>QQUB01000832.1 GCA_008501835.1 Bacteroidota bacterium | reverse complement strand
TTTGACTGGAACCAAACTTCGTCAATCTTTGCAGGATTCTGAAATTGTAAAAGTTTAATACGTATCGGCGAATCCGGATCGTACAAGCCGAGGGCAAGGAATTTATTCTTTTTCTGATCGTAAATAATGGCCAGATCACCGGCATTTCCCTGAAGATTTTGTTTTCGTATGGCTTCCTCAAATACCCAGGGATGCCCCTTGCGAACAGCTTTTTCCGCAGCAGGTTTTACCTTAAAAGCAATACGTTGAACAGGAATGTCCGGGAGGTTGTCCAGCACGATGTATTTTTTGACAGAATTACTAAAAACCTTACTTAACAAAAGTATGAAAAAATATTCCCTGATTTATTTTTTCACGGAACTCTTCACATCTATTTGACTTATTAAATCTTTTCTTCGAATCTGAAATAAACATCATCCTTAATATCGTACTTTTGCACCATAAAAAATCAAATTCCTACGCTATCCAATAAAACAGAACCAATGTCAAATCCAAATCCTTCCTCCAAACCTGACCGTAACCTGGCTATGGAACTCGTTCGCGTCACAGAAGCTGCTGCCATTTCTTCAGCTCGTTTCATGGGACTCGGCGATAAAAATGGCGGTGACGGAGCTGCAGTAGATGCCATGCGTGCCTTTTTGAAAACTGTCGATATGAAAGGTGTCGTTGTCATCGGGGAAGGAGAAAAAGATGAAGCTCCTATGCTTTACAATGGCGAAGAAGTCGGCACCGGATATGGCCCGGAAGTTGACATCGCTGTCGATCCGGTCGAAGGAACCAACCTGCTGGCATTCGGTCGCCCAAATTCCATCGCAGTTATCGGTGCAGCAGACAGAGGAAGCATGTGGAAACCAGGGGAATCTCTATACATGGACAAACTTGTGGTGGAGAAAAAAGCGAGGGAAGTGATCGACATCCGGTTGTCAACTACTGAAAACCTTCAAAGGATTGCCAAAGCGCTCAACCGGGAAGTGAATGATCTCACCGTTTTTGTTTTGGACAAACCTAGACATCAATCTCTCATTGCGGAAATCAGGGAAGCTGGAGCAAGAATCAGCCTGCATTCCGACGGAGATGTGATGGGTGCTTTGATGGCTGCAACCCCTGGTACAGGGATAGATGTGCTTATGGGCATTGGAGGTACGCCTGAAGGAGTTATTTCAGCGTGTGCTGTAAAGGCGATTGGAGGAGGAATGCAAGGAAAAAGAGCTCCTCAAAAATCCTATGAAATGGAAGCTTTGAAGAAGGAAGGAGCAGATCTTGATAAAATTCTCACACTGGATGATCTTGTACAGTCGGACAATACTTTTTTTGCTGCTACGGGAATAACCGACAGCACATTCCTGGAAGGTGTGCATTTTGATCGAAGCGGAGGTGTTACCACCGAAAGTATCGTTATAAGATCACTCTCCGGATCTATTCGTTATGTAAAAGGTATCCACCAATTCAAAAGAAAACTTAATTTTGGGACTTGATTCAGTAGACAATATTCAGTCCTCAGTCTACAGTCAGCAGAAACCAGTAACTCGTAACCAGTAACTTGCACCAGCACATGTCAAAACAAAAAAAACTTGCACCCTCCATTTTATCAGCAGATTTTGTAAACCTTGAACGGGATATCACCATGATCCAGAATGCAGGAGCAGATCTGCTGCATATAGATGTAATGGATGGTCATTTTGTTCCAAATCTGACCTTAGGCCCACCAATTGTAAAAGCCATAAAAGGAATCGCTACCGTACCGTGTGACGTACATTTGATGATTAGCAACCCTGCTGAGTTTGTAGATGCTTATTGCGATGCTGGTGCCGATTATCTTACTGTTCATGTGGAAGCGGCAACTCATTTGCACCGAGTCATTCAACACATCAAATCCAAAGGAGTAAAGGCTGGAGTTTCACTGAATCCTCACACACCCTTAAGCTCTATTGAAGAAGTATTAGGAGACCTCGATCTCATTCTGATCATGTCTGTCAATCCGGGTTTTGGAGGACAATCTTTCATTCCAAACACCCTGGACAGGTTACGCAGATTAAATAAAATGCTGGAAGAACGAGGATTATCCGATCAGGTGGAAATTGAAATTGACGGAGGGGCGAAATACGACAACATGGCCGAAATCCTTGAAGCCGGTACAGACATCATCGTGTCCGGATCAGGTGTTTTCAAAGCTGATGATCCCGTGCAAATGGTTAAAGACATGAAAGCCTTATTGGCTAAATACTCATAATCCTGAATTCATGAAAAACCAGGAACAACCGAATCAGTTTACTTTTTGGAAAACCGCATTGTTTTTTGGAGGTTTCATGTATGTATTCATGATTATTCTCTTTCCATTGATGACCAGAGATGAAATCACTACACGAAGCCTCCTTCTGGGTATTCCTATATGGGCGATTGCAGGAGTATTATATGCTTACCTTATGAAAAAATTTCCATATAAGTCTAAATCCCAAAAATGATCTTTTTTGAAAATTTAGAGGACAATTAATTTCTCCGTGAAAATTCCTTCCCCTGTTTTCACCTGCAAAAGATAAGTACCTGGTGACAATTGGTCCAAATCCAGTTGAATTTGCGAGGTCCCGATTCCTGATTGTTCCCCATAGTTCTTTACCAACTGCCCATCCGCATTAAAAATATTTACAGAAAATTTATCAACCTCCATTTTTCCAAGATCCAGCACTACATTGTCAACAGCAGGGTTTGGAAAAACTTTCAGATTAAAGTTACTTACAACATTTTCCTGCCCGACACTCACCTCATCAATCAAATCACGTTCGTAAGCACCATTTCCATGTGTTGCCACACGAAGTTTCCGATTCACAGGTGATATTTTCAGGTCAAACGCCATAACTACATTCGGCAGTCCTTCCTGGTAGGTTTCCCAGTTTTCACCTCCATCTGTAGACACAAAGACCCCAAAATCGTTTCCTACATAAACGGTATTAGGAAAAAGTGGATCAACAATAACTGCATTGGTGGGTACATCGGGAAGATCTGTTGAAATATCCGTCCATGTAGTACCGTGATTTGTGGTTTTATAAACATGTCCCGTTCCAAATCCGGCATAAGTTACATAGGCAATGCCATCATCAGTCGGATCTATCGCCATATCCATTGGATATCGATTGGGAAGGCCATTGGTAACATTGGAAAAGGTATTTCCATTCAATGTCCTCATCATTTGAGAAGGATTTCCATTGTAGGGAGCCGTAGCAGCGTAAAGCACATCGGGGTCCTGATAAGAGATCGCCATACTTAATACTGGCGTCCAGTTGGGAGCTACCGTTTGTTCATTATTAATAATGGTCCAGTTTTCTGCCCCATCTGTTGATTTGGCCATTTGGGAAGAAGCTGCATAAACCACATCACCATCCGAAGGAGCCACTAAAAACGGAGCGATAAATGATGTCGGTGCCAGTCGATTGGGAGTGACCTCAAAAAAGCCCTCACCGTCTTCCGTTTTTAGCAAATTTAAAAACTGCCAGGAAGTATAAAATTCATCGTCATTTTGAGGATGGATGGCCGTCCAGCTGCCATCCCCGCCAGTTAGTCTCGTCCAGGTAACATCTCCATTCCAGCGAATCGTACCGTTATCCTGCAATCCTCCCATACAAAAATAGGGATCATTTGTAGACACAGAAAACCCATTGTAGAATTGTGCTGTCTGGTAACGGCCGTTACAACTAGCATAATTATCTCCACCGTCAAGAGATCGATGAACGCCACCATCACTGGCTATGTAAATAATATCAGCATTGGTAGGGTGATAGATCACATCATGAGCATCCGAATGCACAAAATCCCCAGGCCCGTCAGGCCCTTCGATGGGTGGGTTGACAAAACCAATGCCGCCGCCCGTTTTAGGAACCAAAACGGTTCCTCCATCCGTTGAATTCCATATGGTAATTCCAATGACAGTGATCTCATTCGGATCATCTGGACTCACGGCGACATCATGAGAAAACCATCCCTGCCACTGAGAGTAATCTATGGTAGACCTAAGCTCCCAGGTA
>QQUB01000456.1 GCA_008501835.1 Bacteroidota bacterium | reverse complement strand
GGTTTGGCAATTGATCAAATCGATGCCAGATCTTTTCCAGTAATGCTTCTTCTCTGGCAAGAATTTTATCAACACCGATTTCTTCCTTCAGCTGCATAGCCAAAGCCACTTTGATGGTCTGTAAAAAGGCCGGTGTACCACCATCCTCTCTTGCCTCAATTTCATCAACATATTTGTGTTCCCCCCATGGATTGGTCCAGTCAACAGTCCCGCCTCCCGGGTTATCCGGAACTTTGTTTTTATACAATTTCGGATCAAAGATCAAAATACCTGTTCCTCCAGGACCTCCAAGAAATTTATGTGGAGAGAAATATATTGCGTCGAGATGTTTCAATTCATCCTCCGGTCTCATCTCGATATCAATATATGGTGCTGAACAGGCAAAATCCACAAAACAAAGACCACCGTGTTTATGCATTAATTCCGCAACCTCATGATATGGGGTGATAATACCGGTAACATTTGAGCAGCTTGTAATCGCTGCTATTTTCCTTTTGCGGTCCTTATACTGCACTAACAATGTTTCCAGGTTGCTCAATTCCATCAGCCCTTCACCATTGGCAGGAATTACTACAACATCCGCCAGGGTCTCAAGCCAGGAGGTTTGATTGGAATGGTGTTCCATGTGACTTACAAAGATCACAGGTCTTTCCTCCCCTATGAGGTTTACCCCATTTCTGAAACGTTCATGCACCTTAATGCCAAGGATCCGTTGAAATTTATTGACAACTCCTGTCATTCCTGAATTTGAGGAAATGATTACGTCACTTTCCCAGGCACCTACATGTTTTTTAATATATTTTTTGGCGTGGTGATAGGCCATTGTCATACTGGACCCTGTTACGGTGGTTTCGGTATGTGTATTACCTACAAAGGGCCCGATTTCTTCGGCTAACAACCTTTCGACCGGGCCGTATAAACGGCCGCTTGCCGTCCAGTCTGCATACAAAATCCTTTTCTTGCCAAAAGGCGTTTCAAAGGTTTGGTCGTAACCGACCACATTTTTTCTGAAAGGCTCAAAATAGCTTTCCAGCTTACTTGGTGATTTTATTTTGGTTGACTGCATTGCCTTACACTTTTCAAATAAGAATGTTTTTGCAAAGAAACGGAAAAGTAAAACAATAAAGAAATGCAAAAGGCTCCCCGAATGTCATCCATTCGACGAGCCTTTTCAACTTATTCAGGAGGAACCTCCCGGATTATTTTGAATCAGACAAGATCTTTGTCCAGAATATCTTCATCTACCAGATCGGTTTCTTCCAGGACGAATTCCCCTTTGAGATCATCATAGAAGTTGGCATAACTAACCTGCATGAAAGGAATAAGCCATAAGAATCCAATACCTAAGGTGAGGATGCACAATAAGCTCAATCCGAAAAACATCAGGGACATTTCAAAATACTTCCATTTATAGCCATCCATCATATCCCGACTTTTCTTCAAAGCCTCCATAGGACCAATCTCATTATCTTCAGCAAGAATAAAGAAGGTTTGTGAATAGGAAATGGCAGCAATAATACCAGGAACGATCAATAACAGCATCCAGAGTAATACGAATATCACATACAGAACGTAGGCCCCAACGGTATTTCCAAAATTCTTAAAACCATCAAAGATCTGTTCAAGTTTGGCCTCTTCTCCCCTGCCAATATTGAGAGAGAAAATGGCGAAACCAACTGCCATTGGTCCAGATATAATTAATCCCAGCAATGGAAATCCATTTGCTGCACTTATAATTATGGCGTAAACTACGAATGTAGCAATAGCGAGTCCCCATTTTCCATCAAGGGAGCGCCGTGCCTGTCTCATTAATACATTATTTTCAGTTGTCATCGTTACAAAAATGTTAGGTGATTAAAACATTTTCAATGTATTCAAGACAAAAAATAAACGCCAGAATTCTCGATGAATCAGACAAAATTTAAGACATATTGGCAGTTGGGCATATTTAACTATATGATGTTACGAGTTGCGGGTTACGGGTTACGGGATAAGAGTTTTAAAGTTTTGGTGAATGGCACACATTAATCTCTCGAATTATTTGCTGAAACAATGAAAAATAAAAGATAATGCTCCATCACGTAACTCGAAACCCGCAACTCGGAACTTATGTTAACTACTCAACTCACCAAAATCTTTCTTGATCCTTGCTACCAACTCATCTGCACTTTTTTCGTCCTCCGCCTCGGCATAGATCCTAATAATTGGTTCGGTATTTGATTTCCGTAATTGGACCCAGCTGTTTTCAAAATCGATCTTCAGACCATCAATGGTATTACAATCCTCATGCTTATATTTTTCATGCATTGCTTTCAAAAGGCCTTCCATATCTAGTTGGGGATCGAGATCCACTTTATCCTTAGTCATATGATAGGTAGGATATTCAGCCCTTAATTCAGACATTTTTTTACCTGAATTGGCCAGGTGAGTAAGTAACAGGGCTATCCCGACCAAAGCATCTCTTCCGTAATGCAGCTCTGGCAGAATAATGCCACCGTTTCCTTCACCGCCAATTACGGCGTTTTGATCTTTCATTTGCTGAACAACATTCACTTCCCCAACCGCAGCCGCAAAATATTTTCCTCCATGCTTATTGGTCACATCCCTTAATGCTCTGGAAGAAGACAGGTTGGAAACTGTATTCCCCATTTTTCGTCCTAGGATGTAATCGGCTACAGCGACAAGGGTATATTCCTCTCCAAAATGACTTCCGTCTTCATTGACGAATACGAGCCTGTCCACATCCGGATCAACAGCAATTCCCAGGTCTGCCTGTTCTTTTTCAACGGTTTCGGAAAGCTCTGTGAGATGTTTTGGCAAAGGTTCCGGGTTATGAGCAAAATTCCCATCCGGAGTGCTATTGATTAATATATAGTCGCAGTTGAGTTTATCAAGAAGGGGTGGCAATGATAAAGCTCCGGTTGAATTAATACAATCAACAACCACTTTGAATTTTTTATCCTGAACTTTAGGAACATCAACAAGATCCAGAGCAAGGATTTGATCTATATGGTAATCAAACATATCTTCCCTAGTAGAATAATCCCCTATTTCATCTACCTCCACATAAGTAATGCCTCCTTCTTCAATGAGGCTAAGGAAGGCTTTTCCATCCTCGGCAGAAATGAATTCTCCCTGATTATTCAGCAATTTTAGGGCATTCCATTGCTTTGGATTATGACTAGCGGTTAAAATGATACCCGCACCTGCTTCAAGTTCCGGAACTGCCATTTCAACGGTGGGTGTTGTTGACAAGCCAAGGTCGACAACATCAATACCTAAAGCCAGTAAGGTATTGGAAACCATTTGACTGACCAATTCTCCGGAAATACGAGCATCCCGACCGATGACTACTTTGGGATTTGCACCTTTATTTTTGAGCCAGGTCCCGAAGGCAGCTGTACATTCTACAATGTCTTGTGGTGTTAGGTTATCACCTGCTTTACCGCCAATAGTGCCGCGGATACCTGAAATTGATTTGATTAATGCCACTTTCTATTTTTTGTGGCAAATGTAGGGAAGATTTTGGATAGGTAAGAATGTTGGGAGCCACCAATGCTCGAATGAGTGTATGGTTTTATAATAAAAAAACCGCTGGACAGTGTTTACTGACCAGCGGTAGAATTGTTGTTCTGAAAGTTTATCCGGCCTTTGGTTGTTCAAAAAATTTTCAGGTGATTTCTACTACAAAGTTCAATTACAGGAAACCGCCGGATAAACAATAGAATTAAAATGAAAACTTATCAATATCTGGTTATGGCTTGATCTTATCCGCTATCTTTTTCAAATTGGCTTTGAAAAGTTCTAACTGAGGGTCATTATTCTTTTTGGCTATGTCAACTGCTTTTTGGTAATTGGCCAGTGATTTCTCCATTTTCCCATTGGCTGCCAGGGCTTCTCCGTAACTGTCATAAACGTTTGCTGACTCCGGAAATAGTTTTGTATTGCACCAAAATACTACCTCTGCCGCATCTGGCTTCTCAAACTGTCCCATAAAGGTATAGCCAAGGTAATTGAT
>QQUB01000491.1 GCA_008501835.1 Bacteroidota bacterium | reverse complement strand
ACCACTGGCAATGATATGATCCGGATTTGCACTGGTAAGGTCTGCAGTGAGTCGATCATACCATTTTATTTCATAGTCCGGAGTTCCTCCGGAAACATCAACGTAAATCACTCCTGTATTAGATTCAATCTCAGATGGAAAATACTGATGAGATACTGTCATCTCTTCAGGTGAAGAAACCAGGTTAAAAGCTTCCGTAACACTGCAACCATCCACACTAGCTGTTACCGTATAACTTCCATCAGGTAAGCCAGTGAGCACAGGCCCACTCGCTCCGGTTGACCATGCAATTTCCAGATCCTGCAAGTCATAATTTTCCGAATGAACAGATACTTCCCATCCGCCATCATGCGCAGAACAAACTTCCAGATCAAGCACAACGTCCTGCTCAACCAAAACCTGCCCTTCTATTCCACATCCGTTAGCATCCACTATGGTAAATTCGTGAATATCCGGAGCTAAACCAGTGGCCGGATTTCCAACTTCCTGACCTCTTAACCAAAACTCATAAGGAGCCAATCCGCCGGAAACATTGAAGATAACCTGCCCGTTTTGCTCTCCGGTACAATCTGCATTGGAGGCTGAAAAAATAGTAATCATATCGTAGGTGTGGACATCCGACTGATCTATCGTCCAGACAAATTCCCGGTGTGGCTTTGGATAAAATTCATGGAATTTTTCATCATAACGAACCAACTCGTTTGTATCTGTTACCGAAAATACGAGTTCGTAATCATCACATGCTCCAAAGGTTACATCAAGGATTGTCGTATTTTCTGCAATCAATTTACCATTGAGGAACCACTCATATTTCTGGGTATTAGGTTCCGGAGCCACCACGTCAGCAGAGAAGGTAATGGTCTGAGCACCTGTGACTGATAATTCCGGTGTTGCCGGTTGAGGGTTTTCAATTACATTGACATATTTGTACAAATAGCAGATCACCCGTTGAATACAAGGTGAACATAAATCATCACCATATCCTTCGCCAAAACCTCCTGCTCCCATGTAACAGCCTTTTGCCGTTGGGCGATGACAGCCAAAATAGTTCGTCAACCCACCTTCAAAGGCTCCAATCACATTTTCATACTCCCCGGTATAAGGTGTGGGTAGAGGCGTATCATCTTCTATCCATTTTCTCCACGGAATATCATCCTTTACGGTAAAGCCAGTAGTATTCCCCGTTTCAAAACACTGGTTGCCGGACCATTCACCGCTGGAAGTATATTCATCCAGCAAACCTGGCATGGTATGTCCGAATTCGTGCAATAAAGTCTCATAATCTGTACCGTACATCTTGCCATCACCAACCCTTGCTTCCCTGTTTAAACCAGCACCGCCACCACCTCCATATTTAGTGGTAGAGAACCAGGTCACCCAACCGGTTTCAGCATTGGCCCAGGGAAGGAAAATTTCATCCCGAAGATCTTTAATGATGCTAAAATGCCACCAGTTGTGATCCCCGGGGGCATCCGGCCACCAGGCAGCATAGAGATTGAAGAAATTCCTGTATTGAGCATAAGGTTGTCTGGCCAACGGGTCATAATAATCAAATGATGGCAAATAATTCACCTCCAGGCCTGCACGAAAATCAGCAGCATCTACAAAACCGTTATTAGGATTGGCAGTGCCCCGGTTCTGAATAACAAAATTGATGCGGTTATCTTTTGAACCTGAATAGAGTAATGTATCAAATTCCTGAACAGCAATGATGTCTTCCAAAGTCAAACAGGAGCCATCATCCACTGTGGCCATCGGATCGTAATTGTAGGCATTCTGATCTGTGCATCCGAGGATTTCCGGAATACAATCTTCTGCATTGATCCCAAAGTATTCTACACCCCCAACACCTTCCAATAGTTCAAAATTAAAGGATCCGCTTTCCCAAACCATGCTTACCGTTCCTCCGTTCCACCCATCCCCATAACTATCTGAGGCAGTAAAAACATAACACCCATCCATCAGGCAAACCACTTCTTCGGTTTCGGTATCATTGTCTACTCCCTGGAATGAAGCTACCAATGTTCCATCATTGTCATGAAGTTCCCAGCTCATTTCATACCCCCAATTGCCG
Organism: Bacteroidota bacterium; assembly: GCA_008501835.1. GTDB lineage: Bacteria > Bacteroidota > Bacteroidia > Chitinophagales > Saprospiraceae > BCD1. The sequence continues at coordinate 1,949 of QQUB01000491.1, read as the reverse complement.
GTTGTCGAAGTGATCGTCACTTCATTGTAATCGCATTGGGCCCAAGCGATATTATAAAAAGAAATGAAAAACAGTATAAGTAAAAATGTAGAAGTTCTCGTTGCCATTGTGCTGAGTTTTGATGGTGTAAACAAATATAAGTAATTACTTTTGTTTGGAATCGGTTTGAAAAATCACCAAAATCAAATCTATGGTCCTGGCAGGCATAGACGGATGCAAAAAAGGCTGGCTGATGGTCAAACATGAGCAGGGTAAATACAACTATGGTGTTTATGAAAATATTGATGATCTAGCCACCGACAACCCTGACCTAAAAAGGAGCTTTATCGACATTCCAATAGGTTTGAGCTCAAAGGGGTTTATGAGAACAATTGATGGTGTCATACGAAAAGAATTGCCCGGGAGATCATCTACTGTCTTCAATCCGCCTTGCCGGGAGGCTTTGCAGTTTGAAAATTATGAACAGGCTAAAAAAGAAAACATAAGGATCGAAGGAAAAGGCATTTCCAAACAGGCTTTTTTCATCAGTACAAAGATCAAAGAGGTCGATGATTTCCTTTTGCAAAACAATTTGGAGTTTGAGGTTTTTGAAAGTCACCCGGAGTTGTGTTTTAAATATCTTAATCCGGCAAAGGAGGTTTTGCTTACCAGAAAATCAACTTCCGAAGGCGCTGAGGAACGCATGGCTATTTTAAAACAGTACGATAGGAATATTTTAAGTCTTTACCAACAAATTCTGGACAACACAAAAAGGTCCAATGTGAAAAAGGATGACATCCTTGATGCCATCTGTTTATGTATTGCCAACAGACTTTCTGAAAAGAATAATTATTCCCTGCTCAAGGATAAAAACTCAGTTGACCTTTCTGGTATCGAAATCAAAATCGCCTTTCATGATGTTTCCAAGTAAAAGAAAATTGCCGAATCATGGAAACCATTTTCAAATACACCCTGGCCTATTTACTCACTGCCATCGTCTTTTTTGCCGTGGATATTCTATGGCTGGGCTTCCTGGCCAAGGATCTTTATAATAAATACCTGGGAGATTTAATGGCGGATAAAGTCAACTGGACAGCAGCCATAATTTTTTACCTGATATTCATCATAGGCATTTCCGTTTTTGCCATTTATCCGGCTGTCGATAAAAACTCGGTTGGGCAGGCAATTCTGCTCGGGGCTTTATTCGGATTTTTCACCTATGCTACTTACGACCTTACCAACCTGGCCACACTAAAAGGATGGCCGCTCAATATTGTTTTGATCGATATTACCTGGGGAGTTGTATTGACTGCTATTGTCAGTACGGCAGGTTTTTACATTACAAAATGGATCCATTGATATGTTTGAATTAGTTTGGCAATCAGCATTGATTATATTTATTTACGCCACAACCTGGTATATCATTTCCCTTGTTGTCAAAAGGAATGACATAGCGGATATTGCCTGGGGATTGGGGTATGTGCTATTGTGCGGTTTCTATTTCATATCCGGGCATAATCATCCAAGGGAACTGTTGATCTATGCACTCATCACTATTTGGGGAATAAGGCTGGCCATTTATATTTTTGGCAGGACAATGAGTAAAAAAGAGGATTTCCGTTATCTGCAATGGCGAAAGGATTGGGGAAAAACCTTCTATTGGCGGTCTTTTTTACAGGTTTATTTACTCCAGGGATTTTTCCTTTTGTTGATCATTTCGCCGGTGATGATCACCAGTTATTATGAACAACCTGACCTGAATTGGCTGGACTATTTGGGAGCCATCATTTGGTTAACAGGATTCTTTTTCGAAACGGTGGGAGATTACCAAATGTCCAGATTCAAAAAAGATCCCGGAAATAAAGGAAGGATTATGCAATCCGGGCTTTGGCGATTTACAAGGCACCCAAATTACTTTGGAGAAGTTCTGCTTTGGTGGGGAATTTTCCTCATTACCGTAAATTCACCAA
>QQUB01000539.1 GCA_008501835.1 Bacteroidota bacterium | reverse complement strand
CTTCCATTTCAGCGCTTATATAGATCACTTCTGCATCTTCATTGGCTACGGCTGCCTCAAGCTTTTTGGTGTATTCATTGCCATCCGTTACAGAATCTTCATCTACATTACAAACATACAGAATGGGTTTTGCTGTCAGAAGCATCATTTCTTTGAACAGGTCGATTTCATCATCTTCCAGTTCCAGTTCACGAGCAGGGCGCTCGCCTTCAAGGTGGTTGAGGATTTTTTCTCCGATCGCCAGTTGCTGTAGAGCAGCTTTGTCAGCTCCTTTAGCGGCTTTGCGCAATTTGTCGACTCTTTTCTCAGCAGTTTCGATATCCTTTAACAACAACTCCATGTCGATTACGTCCTTATCACTGACAGGGTCTACAGCCCCGTCTACATGCACCACATTATCATTGTCAAAACAACGGACAACATGAATTATGGCATCAACTTCCCGGATGTTTGATAAAAACTGATTACCCAGGCCTTCTCCCTGGCTGGCTCCTTTGATCAAACCTGCGATATCCAGAATTTCAATTGTGGTAGGTATGACTTTTTGCGGGTTAACCAGCGAAGCGAGTTTATCCAACCGGCTGTCGGGAACGGTGATCATTCCAACGTTCGGGTCCTTTGTAGCAAAAGGATAATTTGCAGCCAAAGCTTTGGCTGAAGTAAGTGCATTAAACAAAGTGGATTTACCTACATTAGGAAGACCAACAATACCACATTTAAGAGCCATGATTGAATAATTTTAGTTTCGATTACCAAAGGCGGCGCAAAGATATATTTTTTATTTATTCCGAGTAGAAAATTTAAATCAATTCATAAACCGGGGGAATTATCAGGGAGCAATATTCTTTCTTTTATTCATTGTGATACTTTTCATTTCTGATAATGGTCATGGTTCTGTAAAGTTGTTCCGTAAAGAATAACCTGATCATCTGGTGAGAAAAAGTCATTTCAGACAAGGAGAGTTTTGCGTTGGCTCTTTTGTATACCTCAGGTGAAAAACCAAAAGCACCACCTACCTGAAAAATTATTCGTTTATATGGTTGCTGAAGCAGCTTCTCAAGATGTTTGGAGAAATCCTTTGAAGTAAAACTTTTTCCATTTTCATCCAGAAGAATAAGGTAATCGTCTGAATTGGTTTTTTGTAGAATCATCTTTCCTTCTTCTTCCTTCAGCTGCACCGGACTCATTTTTCCAGCCTTCTTTACGTCTGGCATAATCTCGTATTTATAAGGTAGATAATGTGACAACCTTTTATTAAATACAGCTATGCCTTCTTCCAGATATTTTTCACTGGTTTTTCCAACTACCCTGAATACAACATTCATACTCGTTTTTTTGCAAAGAAACTGAAATTGACCACAAAAATAAAGGTTTGCTTTTTTTGTCCAGGAATTTATTTGTGACAATCTCCCTATAAACATTATTTGTGCACTCCTGGCTATTACCAGATCCATTCGTGGTAAAAAAAAAGGCCGGCTGAAAAATTCAGCCGGCCGGTTCCCTGTAATTGGGATATTTAATCACCTGTCAAACTTTGTTCTTTTCGGATGCTTTCATCCGTGTTTATCCTTTTGACGTTGGTTTTTGGCAAAAGATTACCTCGCTTCGGTTAAGATTTGGTTAAAAAGTTGAAAGATTTTGTTAAGGAAATAGAATTTAATTCGTCTCATTGACAAATAATCTCAAAAAAAAGAATGATTTTGTAATGAAATTTGCAACGTCTGTTTCAGCTCGTTGTCATTAACAATACAATTAGCAAACAAGCTGGCCCGAACAATTGGGGCTTCCTGTTTTCTGGTTTATTTATTCACCAAAACTTCATCCGACATGAAAAATGTTAACATCCGACTGTTAAGCTTAATTTTTGTACTGCTATTTGCTTTTACCACATCATTCGCACAAGACAAATCTTCCGACAAAGTTGTTATTATCCAAAAGGTAGAAAATGCTGACGGAACCGTAACGACAGTAAAAAAAGTTATCGAAAACAAAAGTGAACTCAAAGAGTATCTTCAGGAAATCGGGGAACTTGACGCCAAGGATCTCGATCTTCATTTCGTGACTGAAGACAGTGAGGGGCAGAATCTTTCAGAAGATGATATGCTTTTTTATTTCCGCAAGGCTCATGACAAGCATAATGAAGCCATAAAAGAATTAGATGCATTGAAGGTGTACATGTCTGACGACTTCACCAATATCCGTTTGCATGATGGACCAAAACCGGAAATGGAAAAAGTAACCCGTCCGCTGCTTGGAGTTTATGTTGATGAATCAAGAGACGGGCAAGGGCTTGTACTCACGGGGGTAGTAAACGGAAAGGGATCACAGGCTGCTGGTCTTCAATCAGGAGATGTTGTAACACAAATCAATGGAACAGCTATTAATAATGTATATGATCTTCGTAATGTGTTGAACAATCACAAGCCTGGGGAAACAGTTCAGGTGACATATGAAAGAGATGGACAGGCAAATACTGTAGGTGTTGTCCTTTCTGAAAAAACAGATTACAGGAAAAAGCGCAACCCATGTAAAGTATTTATCGGAGTTCAGTTAGGTGGGCATAATTTTACCGATAGAGGTGTAAATGTAAGTAATATTATTTCCGGTTGGCCTGCGGAGAAAGCTGGTGTTCGTGCCGGGGATGTGATTGTTGCTTTAGATGATGTTGAAGTAAATGATCACCATGAATTACTCGTTGAAAGAAATAAACACCAGCCCGGAGAATATTTTACCCTTTCTGTTCTTCGCGATGGAGTGGAAATTGACATTGACGCTCAATTCCTGCCATGTGAGGAAGAAACTGAGGATACCGGTGCAGTGGAAGAAAAGCAGCCTGAGGTGCTGAATCATATTCCTGATGATATTCCTACAACAGTAGAAAACAGTCCCTTGGACGAAGAAGTAGAGGGAGAGTTGCAATTGGAGGCTTACAGAGCTTTTCCAAACCCTACCTATGGAAAAATCAGAGTACAGTTTATTGCTCCTGAGGGACCAACGATGGTAAGAATTGTTGATGTGACAGGTAAGGAGTTGTACAGAGATGTAATGGATTATTTCAATGGCTACTATAACGAGGAAGTTGACATTAAAGACGGTGCTCCAGGTACTGTAGTCCTCCAGATCCAGCAGGGAGATAAAGTAGTGACTAAAAAATTAATTCTTATGCCAAGAGCATAATGATTAAAAAAATATAAAGCAATGGAGTCATTAAGCCCGCACCACAAGGTGCGGGCTTTTTTTATTCGTATATCGCAATACAATATTCGTATATTTACAACTATCCTTAAATGAAATATTCAAGATATGAACCGTTGGACTCTGGAAGGGAAAAAAGCACTGGTTACCGGTGGAACTAAAGGCATAGGAGCTGCAATTACCAAAGAGTTTCTTGATCTGGGGGCCGAAGTATGCATAGTGGCCAGGACCATTGAAGACATCGATGAACAAATTGCCGGTTTTCATGGTGAACATTACCGCCTGTTTGGATTTGAAGCTGATGTCAGCGATCCAAATGAACGAAGGAGGTTGTTCGATTTTATTAAAAACCAATGGGGTGCATTAGACATTTTGGTAAACAATGTCGGTACCAATATCCGAAAGAATGCCGAGGAGTATACTTTTGAGGACTATCAGAAAATAATGGACACAAATCTTACTTCGTGTTTTGACCTTTCTATAAAATTTTATGAGTTGCTTAAAATGAGCGGTGACGCCTGCATTGTAAATATTTCTTCTGTGGCGGGACTGGTACATTTGCAAACAGGGGCTGTATATGGGATGACAAAAGCAGCGATGAACCAGCTTTCGCGTAACCTTGCTTCTGAATGGGCTTCCGATGGTATTCGGATCAACAGTGTCGCCCCATGGTACATCCAGACTCCGCTTGCAGAGACGGTGCTTAAAAAGGAATCTTACAAATCTGAAGTACTCAGCAGGACGCCTATGAGACGTATTGGACAACCTGAAGAGGTCGCTTCAGTGGTGGCTTTTTTATGTATGCCCGCTGCCTCTTTTGTCACGGGACAGTGCATAAGTGTTGACGGAGGATTTACCGTTTATGGCTTTAATCCCGGAAGTTGATTTGGACCACTCCAACATTAGAAAAACAATCGACTTTTATTGTTTTGAAAAGCCAGTCAAAATTCAAAATTCCCATTTCGAATAAGGTGATTTTTGTCATTTTCATAAGTTGATTTTCGTCATTGAAAAGCTGATGAATTTTTTTGAACATTCGAGCAATGACAAATAATATTCTGAATTATATGAACATTTATTCATGCTTTAAATTTAAATTCTAAAAAACACCAAAAGCATAGAGTAAAGTTTTAAAAATTCGAATTTATTCAGTCATTGATATTCTTTGAAATGGACGCCCAAAATCCGGTGATGAGAATAGAACCAAAACTATAGAAACAGCTCAAACTAACCTAACCAAAAGAATCAATTTTTACCGAACTAATCCTTTCTTTTGAGCGTTTGGCTGCCTAGCTTTTTTTGAGATTTTTATATCCGTTGCCGGTCAATTGCAATTGACAATTAACCTAATTTTTTCTTACTGTTTGCAAAATAGTTAATTATGGCGGCAAATCGATTGAGACACGACAGAACGCAAATCCTGAATTATCTCTGGGAGTTACAGGATGAAAAGGGGTACATCAGCGACTCCGATGTCAGAAGGCTCTCGGGAGAATTAAATTTTTCTGTAGTGGAAGTGGAGGGAATTTTGTCCTTCTACCATTTTTTTCACAGGAAGCCAACCGGTAAATTCATTATTTACCTGAACGACAGTATGGTCTCCGAAGTCAAAGGATTTAAAAAGGTCAAAGAGGCCTTTGAAAAAGAAACTGGCGCTAAATTCGGAGGGGTCGACCCAACAGGTACGTTTAGCCTGTTTGAAACGTCCTGTATCGGATTGAGTGACCAAGAACCTGCAGCCCTTATCAATTTTGAACCATTTACCAATCTCAACCCTAAAAAAGTAAAGCGAATAATTGAAGTCCTCAGAAACGGTGGTGAACTTGAAGACATCAAAGATGAAGTAGTTGACCACACTTATTCGTTAACGGATGATCCTGTACTGCTCAGACCTTATAAAATAGGAGCGGCATTGAAAAAAATGCTCAAACTGAGCCCACAGGCAGTAATTGATATTGTCAAAGCTTCCGGTTTGTCCGGTATGGGAGGTGCATTTTTCCCAACTGGAGTAAAATGGCAGTTTTGCCGCCGGAATGAATCCTTCCAAAAATACGTAATCTGTAATGCGGATGAAGGCGAACCAGGTACATTTAAGGATCGCGTTTTGATGAATCAGTATCCGGGCCGGATGATCGAAGGAATGATCATAGGCGGATATGCAGTGGGTGCATCAAAAGGGATCATTTATCTCAGAGCAGAATACAGATATTTAAAAGCAAAACTGGAAGAAACCCTTGAAAAATTCAGAGACATTGGCCTTCTGGGTGAAAATGTTCTGGGCAAGGATGGATTCGATTTTGATATCCGTATTCAAATAGGTGCAGGAGCCTACATCTGTGGAGAAGAAACAGCTTTGATTGAATCTCTGGAAGGTGAAAGAGGAGGACCTCGTACCAAAGTATACTTCCCGGTTGAAAAAGGGTTGTTCAACAAACCTACCATTGTCAATAACGTAGAGACCTTCTCAGCCGTTGCCAGTATTCTCGAGCTTGGTGCTGAGAATTTCAACTCCAGAGGTACACAGGGATCCAAAGGTACCAAGTTACTTTCCATCTCCGGACATTGCAAAAAGCCCGGAGTTTATGAGATCGAATGGGGAACCAAAATCAAGGATGTACTTAAGGCCTGTGGAGCCCGAGATGCTAATTACATTCAGGTAAGCGGACCTTCCGGATTACCGATCCGTGGTTCCGAGGACGAAAGAACCATATGTACAGAGGACCTGCTTTGCGGTGGCTCCTTCATGATTTTTGATTCTAAAACGGATGTTTTGGATATCCTGACCAATTTCTCGAATTTCTTCATCAACGAATCCTGTGGACTTTGCACACCTTGTAGAGCGGGTAATTTCCTCGTCGGAGAAAAATTAAGCCGTATCAGAAAAGGACTTGAACAGGAAAAAGTGCTGGACGAAATCGCCAGCTGGAGCAAAATAATTCAGGAAGCAAGTAGATGTGGACTTGGAAAGACTTCCACAAAATTCCTGATGGAGTCCATCGAAAAGTTCCCTGAAGTATTCAAGGAAAAATTAGTCAAGGATAAAAAAGAAAAAGAGTTTAATGTGACCGAAGCAACTGAGCGTTACCTTAAATACACCGAAAAAATTAATAAGTCATGATGAACGAACTTATAAAGCTAAAAATAGATGGCAGAGAGATTGAGGCTATTGAAGGTAGACCCTTAGTTGATGTTGCCCGGGAGAACGGGATCAACATTCCGACCCTTTGCCACTTTAAAGATATATATCCTCCGCTGGCTACCTGCCGGATCTGCACCTGTAATATTAATGGAAGAATCGATACTGCCTGTACAACCCTCGTAAGAGATGGTATGGAGGTTGATGTCAATTCACCTGAAATTGCAGACATCCGTAAAGCCATTGTGGAAATGTTGTTTGCAGAAGGTAATCACAATTGCCCGGGTTGTTCGAAAAGTGGTAATTGCGACCTGCAGCACCGCGGATATGAAATGGGATTGTCTATTTCCCGTTTCCCTCACTTGTTCAAGGAAAGACCAAGAGATTTTGGTCCGGAAAGAATTTACATGGAACACAACCGCTGTGTCTTATGTAAGCGTTGCATCGAATTGATCAAAACCGATGATGGTAAGAATGTATTCTCTTTCCAGAATCGTGGTCACCAGGCACTGGTAGGCATTGACTATGAACTGGAGAAGCAACTGAGTGATGAAAAAGTACTGGAAGCCAGGGACGTATGTCCTGTCGGAGCAATTTTAGTTAAGGATAAATCAGGTGCTGCCCCATTTGGTGGCCGTAAATTTGACCTGGATAAATCCTTAAAATATGTTCCAACTACTGACCTGAAAGTTGAATTGCCTAAAGACAGAAAACCTGTTATTGCAACAACTTCACTGGCAGGATGTTTCGGATGCCACATGTCTATCCTCGATATCGATGACGAATTGATTGATATCATTGAATTGGTTGAATTCAACAAATCACCTCTGACAGATATTAAGAAATTCAGTAAGCGCTGTGATATTGGTATTATCGAAGGAGGTGTCGCCAATAATGAAAACGCTGAAGTGCTTAAAGCTTTCCGCGAAAAATGTGACATCCTTGTCGGTTTGGGAGAATGTTCTATCTGGGGAGGTTTGCCGGCAATGAGAAATACGGTTGACCTGGAAGATTGTCTGGAAGAAGCGTATTTGCATTCTGTGACAAGTGAACCGGGAGCAAAAATCATTCCAAGAAGTCAGGATATTCCACAATTGTTCGATAAAGTTTACTCAACCAATGACATTGTGAAAATTGACTACTTCATTCCAGGATGTCCTCCGAATGCGGACCATATCTGGAAAGTTATCAAGACTGTTCTGTTAGGTGAGCAAATTCCGATTGCCTACCAGGAATTCAAGTATGACTAATATTTGAAATTGTTGGAATCGGTTTGAAATAATTTAAAAGATAATAATATGAAAAATAAAATAGTCATTGATCCGGTAACCAGAGTAGAGGGCCATGGTAAGGTGACAATCAACCTGGACGACAAAGGCAAGGTAAAAGATTCTTTTTTCCATATTGTCGAGTTCAGGGGGTTTGAGAAATTCATTCAGGGTCATGGATACTGGGCTGTACCGGTAATCGTCCAAAGATTATGTGGAATTTGCCCTGTGAGCCACCATTTGGCTGCAGCAAAAGCCATCGACCAGATCGTTGGTATCGATCCCGAAGATCTTTCTCCTACGGCCTCCAAGCTGAGAAAATTATTGCACTATGGACAGGTTTTTCAGTCTCATGCATTACACTTTTTCTATCTGGCTGCTCCTGACTTGCTGTTTGGAGTTAATGCACCGGTTGAAAAGAGAAATGTAGTTGCCGTTGCAACAGAGCATAAGGAACTGGCCAGGCAGGGAATTCTCATGCGAAAGTTCGGACAGGAAATGATCCGTGCCATTGCAGGTAAGAAAATTCACGGAATCTCTGCGGTACCAGGAGGTGTTCACAAGAATTTAAGTACTGCGGAAAGGGACTACTTCCTGAATGGAAAGGAAATTCCTTCTGTGGATACCATGATTGAATGGTCTACTGCTTCTATTGATTTCCTCAAGGAATTTCACCAGGCAAATCAAGGTTGGATGGACTCATTTGCCACTTATGATACCGGTCATCTCGGACTGGTAGGTAAAGATGGTTCGATGGAGCTCTACGATGGTAATTTGAGAGGTATTGACGCAAGAGGAAATATTACGTTGAATGATGTTCCTGATTTCCAGTATGCGGATTACTTCGCAGAAGCTGTGAAACCATGGTCATACATGAAGTTCCCTTACATCAAACACCTTGGAGAGGATAAAGGCTGGAACCGGGTAGGTCCATTGGCCAGACTTAATGTTTGTAATAAGATCAACACTCCTCTTGCTGAACGTGAACGTCAGGAGTTTATGGCTTATACCGGCAATAAACCGAATAACATGACCATGCATACGCACATGGCGAGATTAATTGAGGTATTGCACTGTGCTGAAGTCATGAAGGAATTGCTGCACGATGAGGATATCATGGGTGATGAACTCGTACGTAAGGGAGTCCAGAGAGAACATGGAGTAGGGGTGATTGAAGCTCCTCGAGGTACGCTCATTCATGATTATGAAGTGGATAAATCCGGAAAGGTTCGTAAATGCAACCTCATTGTTTCTACTACTCACAACAATGCAGCCATGAATGAGGCAGTTAGCTGGGTAGCTAAGAAGATCTTTGACAAGAAGCAAAAAGTTACTGATGAGATGCTCAACGAAATTGAAGTAGCTATCAGAGCTTACGATCCTTGCCTGAGTTGTGCAACACACGCAATGGGCCAGATGCCGCTTCATGTAGAGATTTTTGATTCAACCGGAAATAAGATAGATGAAAAATTTAAATCATAAAAAAACCCTCATTATCGGCATCGGTAATAGTGGACGAGAGGATGACGGACTTGGTTGGGCCTTATTGGAAAAATTGGAGAAAAATCCAGAATTCCAGGGGCAGCTGATCTATCGTTATCAACTCAATGTAGAAGATGCTGATTTGATCACAGGTGCTGATAATGTAGTATTTGTAGATGCCTATAAGGGCGATGGTCAGGATATTTATTCATTCCAGCCGCTGGAGCCTGAAGGGACTTTCGAATTTTCAAGTCATTCTTTGAAGCCAGAAGTGATTTTAGCACTTTGTCAGAACCTTTATAATAAATTCCCAAGTGCCTATACATTTTGGATTAGAGGTTATTCCTGGGAACTACATACCGGTCTGACAGAAGAAGCTGAAAAAAATCTCGACGCTGCACTTGAATTTTTTGAAAAGATTATTTTCGGAAACGTCATGATGATGAAATGAAAAGGGAAAATTGGAATGGATGTTTTATTCCAATGATCCTTTAAGAAATAGTGTAGGAAACGTTAGGTAACCCGGATTTTCAGTAATGGGAATTCGGGTTTTTTCTTTTCTGGTTTGAAAAACAGGTATTTATACGCTAGTGCCTAACGTAATTCTTTAACACTTTTGTAATGGGAGGATAATCTTAAAAACGATAACCAGATGTCAGGAAAATACAATTATGTTGAAAAAGGTCATCATGATAATGTCAGTACCTATCAGCACCACCCATCCACTCTTGATAATTTAGCAGCCAAAATCGACTTGAGAAAGGCTGGAGCTTTCCCACCTGTATTTGATCAAAAAAACCTCAATAGTTGCACCGCTAATGCCATTTCAGCAGCTCTGTATTTCGATATGGTAAAGCAAAAGGTCAAGGATGTTTTTATCCCCAGCAGGTTATTCATTTATTATAACGAGCGAGAAATAGAAGGCAAGGTCGACAACAATGCACCTGTATCCATGAAGGATTGTATTGCCACTATTTCCAAGAACGGGTATTGTTCCGAATCTATGTGGCCGTATGATGTGGGAAAATTTGCGGACAAACCTCCTCAAACCGGTTATGATTTTGCCAAATCCCATAAAGCCGTAAAAACTCACAAACTGCCCTTTAATCTAGATCATTTGAAAGCCTGTATTCACGAAGGAATTCCTTTTGTTTTTGGATTTAAAGTATACGAACAATTCGAGTCGGCAGAAACAAAAAGTTCAGGAAAGATCCCTATGCCTAAACCAGATGAAAAGATGATTGGTGGACATGCTGTTCTGGCTGTTGGTTATGATGACCAGGAAGAACATTTTATCATCCGGAATTCTTTTGGATCCTCCTGGGGAGATGAAGGATACGGATACATGCCTTATAATTACATTTCCTCTCTTGATAAACTCGCATTTGATTTTTGGGTAGTCCAGAAAGTGGTCGACAAAGATGATCCTGGTTCAGGACTTTCCAATAACAAAGGCTGCATGTCTGTACTGCTGAGTATTTTTTAAATATCCGTTGAACATTATTAAAAACCAGGAACTGATTCAGGTTAAACACCTGCAGTTTTCCTTGCTATTACCTAAACCCAATTTTCTAACTTAAACTTTTATTATGAAATTCAGATTCCCCTTTTTCAACACCACCACCGGGGTTGTACTGTTATCACTTTTGATTGTTTTCTTTTTTTCCACTTGTGAAAACAATTCATCCGAGACCGATTTAGGGCTGGTTGAGAATGCAACTCCGGCTTCAGAAGTCCCACATGATGTTACTGCTTCTGATACCGCTTACCCACAGGTAACCCTTACTCAACTGGCAAAATTTGCCTGGAAAGAATTTATTGCCCTGAACCATCCTGCTGATCCAAATCATCGGGGCCAGGCTGCAGCAGGATCCACCTTTGGCGATACCTCAGGTGATGCTATGGTTTGGGAAACTTATTGGCACCGCGTCGAAATGTTTCCTTATAACCAGAATCCTGTCAACGACAATGGCAAAGCAAAGATTACCGGTAAACCTGATTACAAATACGATCCGGCCGCTTTTACCTTTAAGGGCAGTTATTCCGGTTCCGGAACCGGAGATTCCACACTTTGGAATAACCTGGACGAAAACAATGAGCTCAATGTTGATGAAATGTTTTCCCATGAAGTAAGTGATGAAAACAGAATCCTTTATGAAGCTAAAATGAATGAGGATGGATTTAATTACATCCTGGCCAAACAGCTTTATAAATCCGCTACCAGGGATCAATACCTCAATGAAACAAAAAAGCCTGCAAACCTGGCAAAATATGCCAATAAATGTAATGTCACCGCCAATGATATTCTCTGCCTCCCATGTGGTACGGATTCGGGTGGGGAAGGAAATATTGAAATCAAGGCTGCATGGAAAAAACTCAACCATGGTGAAGATAAAAGCCGGTATTATACCAACCAGGTGATCCATTATCAAAGTGTGGGAGGTGAGCGAAAGTATATGGTAGAGGAGTATGGCCTGATTGGTTTACATATTATCCACAAGACTGTAAACTTCCCATCTTATGTTTTTGCCACATTTGAGCATATTGACAACGATACAGCGCAATTGGCCTATATCGATGAGATTACCCAAAACAACAGAGGAAGTGGTGATACTGCAGGTGATACTGTATTAAATGTCAAAAGAGTTCATGCAATTCCTTCCGATGTAGAATCTGTAAACAGCTCCATGCAGGGAAGCAGTCCGGTAAAAGGAACCGTTTTCGAAAACTATAAATTAGTGGGGGTTCAGGCTTATCCAATTGATTTTTCAAAGCTGGATTCCGGAAATTCTTCGGAGGTAGCAACTTATTATCTCGCCAATCTCGCGATAGAGTCAAACCAGGAATTACAGACCTTCCGGGGGCTCAAATCAGCTCAGGATGACGATAAAAACAACATGTATTACAACGGAGATATCAATATGGGAGGTTGTATGGGATGTCATGGTGTAGGACAAATAAGTGGTAGTGATTTTAATTTCCTTATCAAGAACGGGCCATTTACCGCGCCGGAAGTGGTAGGAGATCAGGGTACCATTTCACTTAGGAATATTAATACTTATGCCGATGTTCAGGCTATGTTTAATGACTACGTAAAGTTAAACGGAATTGGTATTAATGGATCTCCCCATAAGGCATTCTGGAATACTTTATCTTACAATGACTTTATCAACGGGAATGTTCCAAATGTGGGAATCAAAATATGTACCTGTGGTGATTCAGAAAAGTCTGCCATCGTTCAGATCCTAAAGGGAAGCTATGATGGAATTGGAGAAATGCCATTTGGCGGTCCTTATTTTCCGGATGAACAGGTAGAGAAATTTGCCAAATGGATTGACGACGGATGCCCTGAAAAATAGGAATCATAAATTTTATGAATGCTTGATTAAACAGGCAAGATTCTAGTCAAAGTACTGTAATTCCGAGGAGTTGGATTTTGTCATGCGGAGCAAGCATATTCGAAAACAACAGCATCCTGTCCCTATTGGGGCAGGGTGCTGTTGTCCGTTATAGGAATTGTAGTTAAAAGTCAACCAATTTTGGTGATTTTCAAATCACCAAAATAATTTTATTTTTGCTAACTTTAAGCAAGAAACAAAAAGCCTTCAAACGAATAAATATGGGAATTAAAGACAAGAAAAAATCTGTACAGGCCAAATTGCAAAAGGCCATTGAACTGGAGTTAGCAGCAATCCCTCCATATCTTACGGCATACTACAGTATTCATCCTGAAACCAATCGTGAGGCAGCTGAAATTATCAAAAGTGTTATTATGGAGGAGATGCTTCATATTACGCTTGCTGCCAATGTTCTCATCGCCACTGGTGCCGAGGTTTCTCTTCGCGAAGACAATATCCCTCATTATCCGCTGATGCTTGAGTTTGAAGATGGTGAAACTAACAGAGATAGGGAATTTGAAGTGGATTTGGCTCCTTTTAGTAAAGAGACTTTAGATGTTTTCATGCAAATCGAATTACCAGGTTGGCAGCCAGAGGATGATTGGCTCAGCCCAAAGGGAAATTTTAAAGTTGAAGGATATACTATAGGTCAGTTTTATGAGGTCATCAGAAAAGAACTTCAGGAGCTCTGTGATGAATTTGGAGAGGAGCAAGTATTCGTTGGGGATGCTGCCAATCAAATTAATGAAAGTTATTATTTGTCTGGTGAAGCTGTCCCGATTGTGGTAAAAGATATGAAATCTGCCTCTGAAGCGATTGACGAAATTGTTGAACAGGGAGAAGGGGCGCTACCGGGAGATAAAGAAGAACTTGTTTTTAAAGAAGATGAAGAGTTAGCACATTATTACAGATTTAGCGAAGTATTTCACGGTCGTTTTTACAAACAGGGAGATGACCTTCATAAACCACCAACCGGTGAAGCCATGCCAGTTGATTTTACCGGCGTTTTTCCGATAAAGGTCAATGCCAAATCAGGAGATTATGAAGAAGGATCTGAATTGTGGGAACTCAACAATGAGTTTAACAGGCTTTATTCCCAATTGTTGCTGCAATTAGAGGAAGCCTTTAACGGCAATCCAAAATTGTTGTATACAGCTATCATGAACGGCATGAAAAGCCTGAACCCTGTTGCTGCGAAAATGGTAAAATTACCAATTCCCGGTAACAAGAATGGCCTGCATGGGTCGCCAACTTTCGAATGGTTGAATACTTCTGATTACGAGCATTGGAAGGTAGTCAAAACGGTTAAACTTGATGCCCCTGCAATGGAGGTCTGGAAATTAGTTGGAGGATTTTATAATATGCACCTCTGGCATCCGGATATTACCAAGACTACCATTTTGCCTGATCAGTTAAAGGTCGGTGCAATTCGTAGAAGACTTCGGATTAAGAAGAAACCTAAAGTACTGGAGCAACTGACATTCCTCGATCACGAGAAAATGGTGTACAAATATAAAGGCTATAAGGGCCCCTGGGGTGAAAAAGTCAGGGATTATTGTGCAGAGATCCGGGTATTGGAAACTAAGGTTGATAAGGAATGTATGGTGCAATGGTCTGCAACTTTCTTTTATTGTGAAGACCCCGTATCCAGGTTTTATAAGCGAGGTTTGAAAGCCTTAAAAAAACACTTTAACAAGGATTGAATTAACCAAAGGTGAAATAAAAAGGGGGAAATTTTGCATAGCAGAATTTCTCCCTTTGTTTTAATACAGATTATTAATAATTTAATTTATGCCCACTGAAATAGAAAGAAAATTTCTGGTAAAGGGAAAATTTAAAAATGAAGCCGTTCATTCCTTTGAAATAAAGCAAGGATATCTCAATTCTGCTCCAGAAAGGTCAGTTAGAATAAGAATTACCGGTAAAGAGGCCTTTTTGACTATTAAGGGGCTTGGCAATGATTCCGGGATGAGCAGGTATGAATGGGAAATCTCCATTGATAAAAAAGAAGCGCTTGATTTATTAAAAATTTGCGAGCCGGGCCTTATTGAAAAAACAAGGTATGTCATCCCTGTTGGCCACCATGAATTTGAGGTTGATGAATTTTATGGCGAAAACGAAGGACTTTTTCTGGCAGAAATAGAACTCGCCCATGAATCAGAATCCTTTCAGAAGCCAGAATGGTTAGGTGAAGAGGTTACTGGAATAGAAAAATATTACAACATTATGCTGATGAAACACCCATACAGGCAATGGGATAGCTAGTTCGGTTTTAACAGGGGTAAAAAAGGTACACCCAGTTGATTTGGATGTACCCGAATACCGCTCTAAAGCGGTATGAAAATGTACTTCTTTAATTAGTTTTTCTCAGTTTGATCAAAAGACAATCGTGCTGTGCAATGGTTGCTTGAAGATTACTTCCGGTATGGCCAATATCTGCTTTCCTGTAAAGATCCCGGATGGTAAATGAATTTTCCCTGACCTTGAGATAGCGTTTGTAAAGACCATCTTCTATAGGCTCTTTTTTCCAGTTGAAATCAAGTTTTAGTTCTTGTTCTCCCAGGTTCACAAAACAAAATGCCCATTCTTCATTGGAGAGGGGCTTGGCCCAAATATCAAGATTGCCTTCTTTGTAAAACCTGAAGGCCTGAATGCCTAATGAATCCTGATTGACTGCGATGACCTCTTCATTTGTAAGAATCTCCAAAGTTGTTGTTGAAGCTGACCGCAAATCATTTCCCATGATGAGGGGAGAGGCAAGCATGGCCCACATGGCAAAATGAACCCTGTCTTCCGCGGCTGTCATCCCGTTTCCTACCTCCATCATATCAAAATCATTCCAATGACCAGGGCCAGAAGCTGAACGAATGCCTTTTCGTAGATTGATAATTTTCCAAACACCCAATGAGAACCAGCTCCCATGCCCTTGTTCACAATCCCAACAAGGCGTAATGTCACCGCTGACTCTCCATAAATGACCAATGTCTTTTCCCCATTTCCAGGGTTCGTTTTGGCCCCATTCACAAATACTGAAGACTATTGGCCTTCCGGCTGTTTTTAGCGCGTCCCGCATGGTAATGTAGGCTTCTTTGGCGTTTAAATCCCCTGTGTTGCACCAATCGTA
>QQUB01000554.1 GCA_008501835.1 Bacteroidota bacterium | reverse complement strand
TTGCTGGTATTGTTGTTGATGAGAATTTTCAAACCTGAGCGCAAATTGAAAATCCCTATTGCTATTGGGTTTGCCATCATTTTATTATCCTTCCTGGCGCATACGGCTGGTTTGGGAATCCGGTGGTATATATCGGGTCATGCTCCGTGGAGTAATGCATATGAATCTTTGGTGTACATCGCCTGGGCAAGTATGCTGGCAGGGGTGATTTTTATGAAAAGATCACCACTCACCCTGGCAACAACGGCCATACTGGCCTCCATGGTGCTGACAGTTGCAGGCCTCCAAATGATGGATCCGGAACTGACGCCACTGGTACCAGTTTTGAAATCTTACTGGTTGAGTATTCACGTTTCCTTAATCGTGGCAAGTTATGGATTTTTGGCACTTGGTGCCTTAATGGGCTTCCTTAACCTGATTGTCATGATTTTCAATTACAAAGGAGGTAACAGTAACCTTAAGCGGACCATGAAAGAGCTGACCTATATCAATGAAATGACCCTTACCGTAGGGATCTTTTTGTTGAGTATAGGTACCTTCCTCGGAGGGGTTTGGGCAAATGAATCCTGGGGTCGTTACTGGGGCTGGGATGCCAAAGAGACCTGGGCACTGGTTACCATTCTGGTGTATGCTTTTGTATTGCATATGCGCCTCATTCCTGGTTACAGAGGAAGATATGCATTTAACATGGCTTCGCTGGTAGCTTATGGTTCCGTGATTATGACTTACTTCGGAGTGAATTACTATCTCTCAGGATTGCATTCTTATGCTACCGGAGATCCGGTGCCGATTCCTACATTTGTTTATTATGTTCTGGTGATTCTGTTTGTTGTTGGCCTTGGAGCCTTTTTTGCCAACAGGAATGCCAATAAAGTAACATAGGTCGTTTCAAACATGGCCTCCTTAGAACAGGAGGAGAATAATTGTTTTTTTAATTGTAATTGGTCATGCCGGTTATGACCAACTTTCCTTTGTAATAGGAGCAAATTGGGTTAAATTATTGCCAGATTTAACCTGGCTCCTGTACGATTGATCCTTTCCTTTATTATATCCATAATATCTTCCTTGACCTCGATTTTTGGGCTAAAGTTCTGCCTTTAGTTCTGTTATTGTGCGAATGGCCAATATTTCTATTGGAACATTTGGTGACAGAGCAATTTAGTTGCGATGTATTTAAATTGTTATATCTTCTGATTGTGGTTAAAATCCTTATTTATAATTTGTCTAAATTGGGTCTTTGCAGTAAAATATTTTGTTTTTTATTTTAACACTTGAACAATTGTTCATAACTTCAAGCTTGTAACACCAAATATTGTACAAAATGACTGATGTTGTGAATAAAATTGATCCTGTAAAGCTTGGGAAAATTGCTAATGTATTAAAGGTGATTGCTCACCCTGTCAGATTAGAAGTAATAGAATTGCTCTTACAAAAAAAGGAGTTGACAGTTGGGGAGATCAGAGACCGGCTGGATATAGAACAATCATTGCTTTCTCATCACCTGACCAAAATGAAGGATAAAGGGGTTTTGGTCTCTACCAGACAAGGTAAGCATGTGATATATGAGGTGGCCATAGAAGAGATTTCAACGATTTTTGAATGTATGAGCCACTGTAATTTATAAGGAACAATTAATTTTTGAACTAATAATACCAAATTATGTCAGATCACAATGTTAAAATGACACTGGACTGCTCCGGTCTGATGTGTCCTATGCCTGTTGTAAAGACAAAGATGGCAATGAAAAAAATTGAAATAGGGGAAATCCTGGAAATGATTTCAACCGATCCGGGATCAATGCCTGACATGGATGCTTGGGCCAGGCAAACTGGTCATGAGCTGGTTGAGTCCAACGATGAAGGAGAAAGCATTTATCGGTTTTTTATTAAGAAAACTCACTAAAATTTGAAGTCATGTCAGAATCTAGACCAAAACTGGCCCTTATAGCAAGTCAAGGTACTCTTGATTGGGCTTATCCCCCCTTTATTCTTGCTTCCGGTGCAGCTGCTATGGACTGGGATGTAGCTATATTTTTCACATTTTACGGATTGCCGTTGCTTAAAAAAGAGATAAAGGCAGGCGTTTCTCCACTAGGAAACCCGGCGATGCCAATGAAAATGCCGTTTGGTTCCAAAGGTTTTCAGAATTTCAATTGGCCGATTCCCAACCTGGTATCTTCCAATATTCCAGGGTTTGAATCCATGGCTACTTCGTTAATGAAAAAAACTTTCAAAAATAAGGGAGTGGCTACGGTTCAGGAATTACGCGATATGTGCGTCGAATTGGAGGTCAAGTTAATTGGCTGTCAAATGACCATGGATGTTTTTGGTTTTTCCAAAGATGATTTTATTGAAGAAGCAGAAATAGGCGGAGCTGCAACCTTCTTGTCCTATGCTGCAGATGCAAATGTGAGTTTGTTTGTCTGATTCGCCCATTCGATTGATTGACGCAGGGGCGGTTAGCGGTATACGGTCCCAAACCATATATCATGCGCTTGGATATCAGATGTCACCAACTACCCCTGATACTATTGTTTTTGCCACCCCCTCAACGCCCTATATGTGCCTTGGATATTTCCAGGACTCGGAAGAGGAGTTGGACATGGAATATTGTGATCGCCACAATTTGCAGGTCATAAGGAGAGAGCAAGGAGGGGGAGCGGTATACATTGATTCCAATCAATTATTTGTACAATGGATTTTTCATCCTGATAAATTGCCGTTAAACGTAGCGCAAAGGTTCAGATTGTTTACGGAACCCATTATTGAAACCTACAAAAAGTTGGGGGTTCAGGCCTATTTCTATCCTGTTAACGATGTCCATGTCAATGGTAAAAAAATAGTTGGTACAGGAGCTGCCAGGATAGGTGAAGCAGAAGTAGTCACGGGTAATTTTCTCTTCGATTTTGATTTTGAGGCTATGATCAAGGCTTTAAAGGTACCTGATGAAGGGTTCAGAAATGATTTCGCCGAAAGCCTCCGGGATTACCTTACAACAATCAATATTGAACTGGAAGATCCGCCAGCTGAAGAAGTCGTAAAAGAAACCTACGTAACTGTTTGTGAAAAGGTTTTGGGTAGAAAGCTGGTTCCTGGGGAGTTTACAGATAAAGAAATTCAGAAAATGAAATCCCTGGACCAAAAAATGCAATCAACCGAGTGGTTGTACCAATACAGGAAACCGGGCAAAAACACCAGAATGGTGAAGGTTCATGCAGGTGTTTATGTCGGGACAGGCACCTATCCTAATATATCAGGACAAGGTAGTTTGAGAGTCAGGATGAATGGGAATCGAATCGAACGACTAAGTATAAAGAGGACCTCTGACTTTTCGAAAAAATTTGGACCAAAACTGGAAGAGATATTGACAGGGGCTTTGTTGGAACACGAGGATTTAAGTGAAAGAACCTCTGTACTGAATTTGAATAATCCTGAGGAGGAGGAGATTAAGCATATACTTGAGGAAATAATTGAAATCAGTAGACGAAAACCCGGCACCTGATGTCAACCTGGTCAGATAGAATAATAGATGCCAAAGAGGTTGCACAACTATACGAAGACAACCCTGGCGTCTGGCTTTTGCTCGATGTGCTGGAAACTGCACCAAATGGTCGGGCTTCGAAATTTATGCTTTTGGCTAAATCAGAAGATAAAGATGACCTGTATGAGTTTTTGCTGGAAGACGATGACTGGAGCTGGGGTAAAAAATACATATTCGTTTACGCCGATCCTGACAAACATTGCGATTTGATTTAAAAAAATAACCAGGCATTGAAGGACTGAACAATAGCAGAAAGTCTGAATTAAAACACAATTACTAACCACTAAATAAATAAAACAAAATGGATGATTTTGAAGGTAAAAGGATCCTTGTTATTCAAACACACGGTGTAGAGGCACCTACGCGGACTTACTCACCATTGTATTATGCTGTTGCCGGTGCCGCAATGGAGTTGGATGTAATGGTTTGGTTTACTATGAATGGAACTAACCAGCTCCGGAAAGGTGTGGCAGAAATGATCAAACTGG
>QQUB01000372.1 GCA_008501835.1 Bacteroidota bacterium | reverse complement strand
GCGCATGAAGATTTTGTCTACCCTTCTGTTTTTCTTTCTTTCATTTATGGTATTAGCTCAAAATTGCCCTGAAATTACGGCTCAGTTGCTTGGAACTTCATGTGAAGGGGCAGAAGATGGGCTGATAGATATTACGGTATCTGGTGGTGTTGCTCCTTATAGTTTCCAATGGAATACCGGAGCTATGAGTGAAGATGTTTCAGGACTGGCTCCGGGAGGATATGCTGTTACCGTGACCGATAGCGTTGGGTGTGTCACTACATTTCCGGAGTTTAACCCCGCTGAAGAGCCGTTGTTGATTCCTGATGCTACGGGACAGTCCTTGATTACATCCTTCACTGTGAATCAATTTGAGCCCGGGGCGCTGGTAGCTTCCGGAGATGATTTTGAGGTTTGTGTGATCATGGAACACTCCTGGCTAAGGGACCTCGAAATTTCTTTGGTCAGTCCTGATGGGACCCAAATAATCCTGCACGATCACCCCGGAAATTTTGGTGGCGAGGTTTTTATGGGGGAGCCAATCGATGGAGATGAAGGTGACCCAACTCCTGGTGTTGGTTACCTGTATTGCTGGAAGTCGACTTCTGTAGCCGGAACGATTCTTCAGAATATTAAAGGAGACCTTCAGACACTTCCGGCAGGCACTTATACGGCTTTTGAGTCTTTTGCTAATTTTGTCGGTGTTCCACTGAATGGAGATTGGAGTCTCGAGATAGAAGATTCTTGGGGAAATGACAATGGATTTGTTTTTGACTGGTATCTGAATATTAATGGAGGGAACGTAGAGTTGCTGACTGTAACGGAGTCGGATGTGGATTGTGTGGAATGCCAGGAGAATTTTCATTGTATGCAATGGTTACGTGATACCATCAGTAACAATGTGGATTTGTACGATTGGGTGGAAAAAGCTACCTGGGAAGGCCGAACAGTTTTTCTTGCAACCCGCGGAGATGCCAGTGATGGAGGGTTTACGTCCTTTTTCGATTGTGAAGGGAACCTCATGCAAACCTTTATTGCCGGATTTTCACAAACATATATTCCGAACCCCCCCTTCTTTACCTTTGAAGATTTGACGGAGATTGAAACCATTTGGTCTCAACAGATAGCCCTGGAGGATTGTGATGCTGCCCTGACGATTGAGGATGTTTCTATTGTAGATGTGAGTTGTTATGGAGGGAGCGATGGAGAAGTTTGTTCGGGAGCATTTGGTGGTCTTCCGCCATATACTTTACAGTGGCAGGATGAAAACGGGTTCACCCTGGAAGGAAGTTGTATCTCCAATATTCCGGCAGGGGTATATTCCCTGGTTGTCATTGATGCCAATAATACCAGTACTGAGCCAATTGAGGTTATTATTTCAGAGCCGGAAGAGATAGTTATCAGTATTGAATTGGTTCCTGATACTGGAAATCAGACTTGTGATCCCTATATCAATGTTTCCGGAGGTGTTGGGCCTTTTGTGATTAGTTGGACTCCCGAGGAAGTGATAGACCAGGTTGTCGTTGATGTTATGGATGCAAACGGCTGTACCGCCCAGGCAACAGCTGACTGTGTGATCAATAGTGTGCAAGATATTCAGGGATTGCAGTTTTTGAGCATATCTCCAAATCCGAGTGAAGGAGTAAGTTTCATACAAATCGGTTTTGAAACGTCCAGGTATGTAGAGATGCAGGTTAGAAACGTAACCGGAAATGTGGTGTGGTCCACTCAGGTTTCTGGCCAGCTGCTAGATCAAAGGATTGATTTGAGCAATCAGCCAGCAGGTATGTATTTTGTGGAATTGGTAACGGAAGGTGGGCGAATGGTAAAACCTCTGGTGTTATCCAAATAAGTTTTTTTAAAAAAAGTTGGTCGAAAAAAGTCACGTTTGCCAATCTCATGGCTTTATATATATGGGGGTTAGGGGCAGCTAGACCTCCGAGGTTTTTTACGGTTTCACTAAATAAACCGGTAATTATAAATCGAATTAAGGATAAGTGAAACCATAATGTAAAACCGCAAAATGTAGAATTTAAAATGTAAAAGTTTAACGAACTTTTTATTAGCCGGGAACTTCAACTATTTGATTGAACCTGGCCTATTACTATTTAAAAAGGTCATTATCATTTAGAAATCACTTTTTCATTTTATATTTTGCGGTTTTACATTTTACATTTCATTTCGCTTGTAATAGTTTAGTAGCAATTTATCATTTTAATAAGTGAAATGATATAAAACCTCGGAGGTCTGGTTCTGGTTGAAAGGTTTACCAAAGGTTCTTCTCATAAACCCCATTAGCAATAAGCTTTCCAAATGCCTTCTGTACCATTTCTTTGTCTTCACGATAGGTCACACCATACCAGTTGTCCTCACATGGTAAAACGTGGACTTTTATCTTGCCGTTTTTGATGAATTTGTTGACAAATAGGGGAATGAAAAATTCAGCCCGTGGATGGTCTTTGTTCTCTTCAACAAACAGAACAAATTCTTTTCTGATTTCTTCAAAAATAGCCGGATGGAAGCCCCAGAAGTTCATGGAAACAAGGGAACCGTTCCTGATAGGGAACCTTTGGTCATTTTCCAGGTATTCCGGAATGCCCTGGTCATTTTTCCTGATCTTTAGTCTTTCAACAACATCGACAAGCAGATTTTCATTATTCATTTCGCAAACACCTCTGTTGACCTCGCCGTGATCCGAAAGCGTATTGTCCAGCACATAACCAGCCATGGCATGGTTTTCACCATTGCAGTCTTCAGTCAGGAACTTTGCCATATCCCTGTAGGCTGAAACTCCGTAGTAGTCATCTGCATTGATGACCGCAAATGGTTCGTTTATGGTATCTTGTGCAACTAACATTGCGTGGGCCGTTCCCCATGGTTTTTCCCGGTGAGGCCATTCAGTAATACCTTCGATTGGGGTATCCAGTTCCTGAAATACGTAGTCGACTTTTATTTTATCTGCAAATTGATTGCCGATCTTTTCTTTGAAAACGTCCTCAATGTCCTTCCGAATGACAAAGACTACTCTGCCGAAACCAGCTCGGATGGCATCAAAAATAGAGTATTCGATAATGGCTTCATTGTTCGGGCCAACGCCATCAAGTTGTTTGAGGCCACCGTAGCGGCTTCCCATGCCGGCAGCCAGAATAAGGAGTGTGGGCTTCATAAAAGAGAAATTTTTTAGTAAAATTGATATATTCAATTTGTGTTTTTTGGCGGGGTAAAAATACATGAAATTGGACAAAAAGGAACTTTTGGCTTTGCTGAATAAGCAAGATTTGTGGCTAAGCAGGACAAACATACAGGGAAATAGATTAAAACGTATTTGCAGGGGAGGTTTTTAAGACGTGAAGGTTGCTATTGGAAAGAAGATTAATATAGCTTAACCGCAAAGTTCGCCAGGAAGTGCAAAGTTCGCCAGGAAGTGCAAAGTTCGCTATGTATTAATTGTAAAAAGGCTAATTAAAACTAGAAATGTAACTATATGAAATGTTGGCATTCTGATATTAAAAAGTTAATTTTATGAAGCTGGTTCATTATCAAAAATACGGTCTTGGCCATTTTTACACAGTAATCTTTGAGAAAGATTCAATTACCGGAGTAGGTCAGGATGATTATGTTGAATTTGGTTATTCGACAAAAGATGCTCCCGATAAGGAATTCATTGAATTGGTTAAGAGAAGTAAAGTAAAAGTGAATCCCTGGATTTTTGAATACATTAAAGAACACGCAGATTCCGCTGATTTTTGCCGATAAGGTTCTGCGTAAACCAGCGGAATCTGCGTGAAATAAAAAAAGAGGCTATTCCTCCGCGAATCAATTATTAAAGCCCTGCCTTGGCAGAGATCTCCAACATGCGGTCGATAGAAGCGACACCTTTTTCAATTACCCATTCAGGCAAAGTAATTTCCGGTAACTCATGCTCCATACAGAGGTAGAGTTTTTCCATGGTGTTGCGCTTCATGTGCGGACATTCGTTACACGCACAGGTATTATTCGGAGGTGCAGGAATGAATGTCTTGTCCGGTGATGCTTTTTGCATCTGGTGGATGATAC
>QQUB01000217.1 GCA_008501835.1 Bacteroidota bacterium | reverse complement strand
AAATCATTGGAAATTGGCTCGAATTTGGCTACATTTGCCAATAAATTAATCAAAATAAAACCTGTCAAAAATGATTATTGGAGTTCCTAAAGAAATAAAAAACAATGAGAACCGGGTTGCTCTGACACCCGGTGGCGCGCTTGAACTGATTAAAAGAGGTCATACGGTTTATGTACAGGAAACTGCTGGTATTGGAAGTGGTTTTTCCGATCAAATGTACATCGATGCAGGTGCCAAGATGCTTCCTACTATTGAAGAGGTTTATGGTATTGCCGAAATGATCATGAAAGTTAAAGAACCGATTGAGCAGGAGTATAAACTCATCAAGTCGGATCAATTGGTATTTACTTATTTCCACTTTGCCAGTTATGAGCCCCTGACTCATGCGATGATCGAAAGCAATTCAGTTTGCCTTGCCTATGAAACCGTAGAAGCTCCTGATGGAAGCCTTCCGTTATTGGTTCCAATGAGCGAAGTTGCCGGTAGAATGGCTATTCAGGAAGGTGCAAAATATCTGGAAAAACCTATTAAAGGCAAAGGAGTTTTGCTCGGTGGTGTTCCCGGTGTAAAACCCGGACAGGTTTTGATCATTGGAGGAGGTATAGTTGGTACCCAGGCAGCTAAAATGGCGGCCGGATTGGGAGCAATGGTTACTATCCTGGATGTTAATCTGCCAAGACTCAGGTATCTCAGTGATGTAATGCCAGCGAATGTCATTACTCGTTTCTCCAACGAATTGAACATCAGAGAGCTCATTCCTACTATGGACCTGATTGTAGGAGCAGTTTTAATTCCCGGAGCTAAGGCACCTAACCTGATCACCAGAGATATGCTTAAGAAAATGCAGCCAGGTACCGTTTTGGTTGACGTGGCTGTTGACCAGGGAGGTTGTATCGAAACATGTAAACCGACTACTCACGCAGATCCTACTTTTATTATTGATGATGTGGTGCACTATTGTGTAGCTAATATGCCTGGAGCTGTACCTTATACCTCTACTATTGCTTTGACCAATGCTACTTTGCCTTACGCAATTAAATTGGCGGACATGGGCTGGAAAAAAGCCTGCCAGAAGGATGAAAGCCTGAAAATGGGGCTGAATGTAGTTAATGGAAAAGTAGTTTACGAAGGTGTAGCGGAAGCCTTTGGATTGCCGTATGAAGATGTTGAAACTGTTTTATAAATAAGTTTTTAAAATATAATGGACCCGGATTCACCTGTTGGTGGATCCGGGTTTTTTGTTTTCAGAATGCTGGTCAATTGTTGCAAATGTTTGAAGGCATCTGATTATTTTGTATTTTACCAGGAGTTTCTTTTTGACCCTGAGATTGATCTGTTTAGTTCCCTAATACTGATTTTTTACCAAAACGCTGAATTATGAAAAACCTGCTGTCAACTCAGGCCAGGCAATTCTTGGTTTACTTCCTTGCATCCTTAATATTGGTACAGACAACCGCCTGTAGGTATTTTAACGTGAGATTTGCCAACGACCCGTCTGAAATCTCCACCATTTTTGAGTTGGGAGATGTTTATAAATATTTCATTGTACATTCGGATAACAACCAGATGGCTCTTAAAGATATTACCCTTGATTCATTACATCTCAGTGGAAATATTACTCAGTTGGAGCACCCGGTATATTATGAGGAGTATCGCCCTAATCGCTACAGAAAACATGAGAAGCCCATTGTACATGAAGTTCATATCTATCTCAAAGATTATTCAATTTTGTTAGAAGGGGAGCAGCAATTTCCAGTGGAGGACGTAAGGGAAATACGGATCATTGAGCAGAATACCGGAAAAACCGTTGCTTCCTACGTGTTTTCTACCCTGGGCATCCTTGCCGGAGCCTATATCCTTTTGGTAATTATTATTTTACTTACCAAAAGCTCCTGTCCTTACATATATGTTGATGATGGCGACGGATTTGTATTTGAAGGAGAAACTTTTGGGGGAGCTATTATGCAAAACCAGCAACGGGACGATTATATGCCTTTACCTTCCATCAATCCTGTGGATGGAACTTACCGGGTAATGATCTCCAACGAATTGAAAGAAAGGCAATACACCGATCAGGCCAACCTGATCGTTGTGAATCATGGTGTCTCCAGCGAGGTGTTACTCGATAAACATGGTTCGCCCCAGGTCATTTCGAATCCTCAAAAACCCGTAAGTGCCATTACTCTGGGTGGAGAGGATATGTGGGAAGTGCTAGAGCATAAAGACAGGGAAGTGTTTATGTTTAACGAAACGGATTATAATAAAAATGAATTGATTCTGAATTTTGAAAAACCTGCTGATTCCAACTATGGAAAACTGGTCTTCAATGCCAAAAATTCCCTTTGGCTGGATTACCTGTTCGGAAAATTCAATGAAAAATTTGGCAAGCGTTATAATTCCTGGATGGAAAAACGTCAGCAGGATACCCGGGAAGAACGGCTTCAAAAAGAGTTGGAAAATGGGTTTCCACTATCTGTTCATGTTAAGATTGGCGATGAATGGAAACTGGTTGACTACCTCCATACTGTAGGTCCATTGGCCGACAGAGATTTTGTAGTGCCGGTTGATTTGTCGGAAATTGAGGAGGATCAGGTGATTGTGAAATTTTCCACAGGATTTATGTTTTGGGAACTGGATCAGGTGGCTATGGATTTTTCTCCGAATACGGACGTCAAAATAAAGCGCTTATTACCCTTGATGGCCATGAATAGTGATGGCAAGGATGTTACTTCCCAATTAAAAACTACCGATGGTGACTACCTTGCCCAGGAAATGGTCGGACAAACTGCCGAGATTCGATTTGCGGAGGTACCTGTTGCAGCAACTGAACAGCAGTCCGTATTCCTCCATGCAAACGGATATTATGAACTCATCCGGGAATACGAAGGAGCACCAAAGATCGGTGAATTGACAAAATTCAAAACACCTGGATATTTTATGGAGTTTTCAAAGGAGGAATACCTGAAATTTCTTAAACCCAAAGATGAGTTATTGTCTGCTGAAGACTTACCAAATGCTAATTAAATATGGTTGATATAAATGTGAATACTCATAAAGCAGATTCCCCGCTGTCCGATTTTCCGGATCAAAAACCTGCCATAGTTTCCGGTTACTTTGAAAGGAGCTGGGTGAGATTTGCCGTCATTCGTCAATTATATGGATTGTTCAATAGCAGACTTGGCAACCCGATTGCCGTATTTCGTGCAATCAGGCGTCTGAGAAAGAAATTCAAAAATGCCCAGGGAGATAAGATGCTGGCAAAGATTGCAAAGGTTGATGGCAGGTATTACTGGAAGATAGGGACACCGGGTTTTCCTTCTGAAAAAATCAAGGCAATGCAGGGAAGGGAAGTAGATACCCTACTCACCGGCCATCCTTATAATGGGTTAAGGACACTTTTTCTGGCTATTACTAAAAAATGCACCTTAAACTGCGAACATTGTTTTGAATGGGAAAATCTGAATAAGCCTGAAGCCTTGTCTGATGAGCAGTTGATTGAAATAGTGAAAAAATACCAGGACTACGGCACTACTCAAATAATGTTAAGCGGGGGAGAGCCAATGCTCAGACTGGAGAGTATTTTTAATATACTGAAACATACACGTAAGGCTTCGGACTTCTGGATTTTCACTTCTGGATTGGGAATGAATGAAAAGAATGCTAAAAAGCTCAAACAGGCTGGATTAACTGGTGTTTTGCTAAGTCTGGACCATTTTGATCCGGAATTACATAATCAGTTTCGTGGCCACAAAAAGGCGTTTCAGTGGGTTATCGATGGCGCCCTCAATGCTAAAAAGGCTGGTTTGGTGGTGACCCTATCTCTCTGTGCCACCAGGGCTTTCACAACCCGACAGAATTTAAAACATTATATGGAACTGGGTAGGCGGCTGGGAGCTGCATTTGTTCAGATCATCGATGTTCGTGCCAGTGGCAGATATGCCGGACAACCCGTAGATCTTTCAACGGAACCGATTGCTTTACTTGAGGAGTTTTATTTAACATACAATAATGAACCTGAATCCCGGGAATATCCGATCATCAATT
>QQUB01000936.1 GCA_008501835.1 Bacteroidota bacterium | reverse complement strand
AATAAATACCTTCTTATTTAAAAATTAACAAAATTCATTCAACAAAATGAACCTCCATTTAGGAAATTAAAAATAATAGCCTTGTCAAATTTATGAATTTTTCAATGACCACACTTCCTGACTCAAAGCGAGCAAAGGCATTATTCAAATTTTAACAATTTAAAATATCACTGAATCAATCAACTGAAGACCATTAATTATCCATCTTAAGACAAAGTCTTACAATGACATTAAAGCGTCAAAACCCAAGCTCATCCAACTCCCCCAAAACCCCAATACCAAACAAAGCATAATCATACTTGCCCGGGTCTTCAGGATCAAAAGATCGTAGAACCTGCATGAGTTCCATCAAAGCTGTCCAGTCCGTTTGCTTTCGTTGAAGTAAACCAAGCTTTCTGGCTACCCGGTCCACATGCACATCTAAAGGAATAAGTAACTGAGCAGGGCTGATCTGTTTCCAAAGACCAAAATCAACACCCACCTCATCCTGCCGAACCATCCACCTTAGGAACATATTGAGCCGTTTGCAAGCAGAATTCCTTGCGGGCGTGGAAACGTGTTTTCGGGTACGTTGCGGAGCAACCGGCAAGCTAAAAAACAATTCGTGGAACCCCGTCAATGCAGGACCTACATGCTCATCATCCGGTTTGAGAAACCGGGAGAAAGCATTTTCAAGACTTTCCTGTTCGCGGTAGAAATTTTGCAGGAACTCCAAAAAATATAGGGTATCTGTATACTGGAAAGTGCGGTGTTTGAAATTTTCAAATCGTTGCCGGTCTTTTTCTTCATGATTTAGGATGAAGTCATGAGGAGCACCATCCATAAGATCAAATAGCTCGCGGGATTTGTTAATGATGATACTGCGTTTGCCCCAGGCCAGCATGGCCGTCCAGAATGCCGTAATTTCAATATCCTGCAATTTTTGATAGCTGTGAGGAATACTGATAGGGTCACCCAGAATGTAATTCGGTGTATTGATTTCAACCACTTTTTGGTCCAGGAATTCTATAATGTCAGATCTCATGCAAAAATAAATGGTATCAAAATCAACTAAAAAGGTACCTTTGAGCGTTAGATAGGCAGACTTTAAACAAAATCAGGACTAGACATGCCAGCAACACTTACTTACACTCTCATACTTGTCTTCATTTATATAGGAAAAAAAGCCATCTCCACACAATAATTTTCAAGGAAATAAGGACACAAGTTTTAAGGACACAAGGAACAAGGACACAAGGACACAAGGATTTGAATAATGCGAGAATGCCTTAAGGCAGGAATGCATGAATGAAATCCCGAAACTCGTAACCCGTAACACGCCTCCCTCTACTCCCCCGGCTTCTTATACAATTTCGACTTCACCAATCCAAGTTTTTGAAAAAAGTGTGTGAATGAAACTCTGATCACACCCAATCCATATTTCGCACTCCTGGGCAAATTAATAGAAGATGCTTCCTCAAAATATTTCGTCGGACAAGTAACTTCACCGATGTGAAAACCTGCAAAAATGATCTGTGACAACATTTCATTGTCGAACACAAAATCATCTGAATTTTCATTATAGTTGATCGAACGCAATACTTCTCCGCTAAATGCTCTGTATCCGGTGTGATATTCGGACAACTTATAATTGACCATCCAATTCTGGAAGAGAGTCAAAAACCTGTTGGCTACATATTTATAAAATGGCATTCCTCCGGCGAGTGCTCCTTTCCCAAGTATACGTGACCCCAAAACAACAGGATAAAGTTCATCTCCAATAATGTTAACCATTGCAGGGATCAGTTTGGGTGTATATTGGTAATCAGGGTGCAGCATGATAACTATGTCTCCACCAAGCTCAAGTGCCTTATTATAAAGGGACTTCTGGTTACCACCATACCCTTTATTGGTCTCGTGAACTATGACATGTTCAACGCCTATTTCTTTGGCCAGTTTGGCTGTGTGGTCCTTCGAAGCATCATCACATAAAATCACTTCATCCACCAGATCAAGAGGGATTTCATTATAGGTCTGTTCCAATGTCTGAGCTGCATTATATGCCGGCAATACCACGATTACCTTTTTGTTATTGTACATGTTGTCGTAATTATGCCGCAAAGATATGCTTTGAAAAGGTTTCTCCGAGGGATTGGAGTTTTTTTTTCAGAAAGGTAAAATTTTGAACAAAAGAAATAGTGTTACACGGTGAGGGATACCCACTCTTTTCAGGATGCTGATAAAAATCCAGACTTTTCCCGGTAAATGTTGCCCTTAAATTCAGCTTAATAATTGCCTGAGTTCCTTTTTGACAAAGGCTCCCAGTTCCTGGATATAAGACCGGGAAAAATTAAAGGAGATACCGGCGGTTTCATAAATATCGCCTATAGGTTTGGTATATCCCAGTTTAAGTGCATTGATGTAGGCATCAATGGTTTGACCTGGATTTTCCCTGTAATTTTTCCAAATAGCAATGGCTCCTAACTGAGCCATACCGTATTCAATATAATAAAACGGCACTTCAAAAATGTGCAATTGCTTGTGCCAGATATATTCAGAATAATGTTCCAGATCCCTGTTATCAATCTCTTTGGAACTGAAATCACTCATTATATTCATCCAGGCCGCCTTTCTTTCTTCACGGCTATGACTTGGATTGGTATATACCCAGTGCTGGAACTTATCTATGGTGGCTACCCAAGGTAAAACCTTAAGAACGGTTTCCAACTGATTGATCTTTGCCCGACGAAGGTCATCTTCATTTTCAAAGAAAACATCCCAGTGATCCATGGTTAATAACTCCATGGTCATGGCTGCCAATTCGGCTACCTCTGAAGGAACTCTCTTAGCTGCATTCAACTCTAAACCGGAAGTGAGGAACGCATGAACAGCATGGCCGCTTTCATGCAATAAGGTTCTAAGGTCATTGAGCGTATTGGTAGCATTCATAAAAATGAAAGGCACACCAGTAAGATGTAAAGGCATATTGTATCCACCAGGACGCTTTCCCTTACGAGATGCAAGGTCAAGGTGTTTCATTCCCCGCATGGTATTGATACTTCTTCCGAATCCCGGATGAAGCCTGTTCAGGCAAGAGACAGTTTTATCCAGTAATTCCTGAGTTGTTTCAAACGGACGAAGCGGCTGCTTGGCATTGGTATCCACATGAATATCCCATGGGCGCAAGACATCCAATCCGAGCTTTTCTCTGCGGTAACGATTTAATGCATCGAGTAATGGAAGAATCTCATATTGAATGGAATCGTGGAATTCCAGGCAATCTGACACAGAATAATCGAATCGTCCAAGGGCAGCAAATTTATAATCACGGAAATTTTCAAATCCGGCATTGGTGGCCATCTGGTGGCGTTTATCGAGAAGATCATCAAACAGGTTTTCCAATGGTTTGGTATCCTGTAAAATTCGCTGGTTGATCTTGTGGTAAATGCTTTCCCGGTAAACACGATCAGTTTCTTCGAGCAAAGAACCCGCTTTTTGCAGGGTCATTTGCACACCGTGTACACCGATGGTCATTTCAGAAAATATCTTGCCGTGTTCTTTGGATTTGAGTTGAACTTCCGTGGAGATCGGAATATTTTTTTCATTGAAAAGATCTACTGCATTTTTCACATTACGGCAGTAAACGTAAAACTTATCTTTATCGAGGTGATCAAAAAACGGGGATTCTACTAACTTTTTGTCGAGGATATTTTCATAAGCATATATCTGAGGGGAAAGATCCTGGACAGCCTGCTGGTACAAGTTAGCTGCTTTCTCATCAGCACTGTCTCTCGTAATATTGATATAACGCCAGCCAAATGCCTCACTAACTATTGCCTCAAGTTTACTTCTGTCATATATCCATTGCTCAAGATCCTTAACATCTGACAATTCCCTATTGGACAGGTCGTCATAGTAAGGCTGCAACGTTTCCCAGGAAGTAACTTCAAAATCCCGGGATATGAAGTCTTTTTCCTGATGAACAGATTCGTCAGTAGCTCTCATAATATAATTTTTTCCACTGGACCAGTTATAAAAAACTATCCAGGTTAGGTCGTCTAGGAAA
>QQUB01000397.1 GCA_008501835.1 Bacteroidota bacterium | reverse complement strand
ATTTCCAGAAACAGTTTTTTTGAAAAAAGCACTTTGGTCCCTTATTTGAATTCCATAAGGATTATCCGAGGCCTTGCAGGAAGAATAATCGCCACAGAAAAAATGGCCCGGATCAGAACCTGGTTTTCTCAACAGGTTCGATCCAAGCCAAATGTAATCGCCTTAAACTGGCTTTCTGAAAAAGTCAGGAGTCTCTAGGCTCCGACAACTACCTGAATAATTACTAAATTATTCATTTTAAGTACATGGACTTTCGGGTTTTTCATAAATCAGATTTTGGTGTATGAAATAATTTAATAGCCTAAAGGGTAGAGTCTGGCACACACTCTGACCACACAGGATTGACCTGTGCTTATTCAAACCATTGAATAATCCACTCAAGATTTTAGAGATGGGGGGAAGACAAGAAATAAAAGGAGAAAATTAAATTTCCAATCATGCATCCAACATCCGTTACCTGAGGGGAAAGGCCTTAAGGCCTTTGCAATTCACAACTCTAGTGGTGTGCGGATATTTATCGTTTGGAAATTTGAACCCAAAATATAAAAATATCAATACAATATCAAGAAAGAAAAAGATTTTTTTTAAATATAAAAAATTCAAATTTTATTTGACAATACAGTTGAGCATTGAAATATTGTTATTATACATCCTTTTTTTTACCATAAAGAACAAAGCCCTTGCCCGGGTATCCGGACAAGGGCTTTTCAATCAATTATTCTTAAAATTGAAGATAATTAATCTTCAAATTCTTCTTCTTCAACGTGAGCGTGTCGGGCTTCATAAGCCTCCTGTGCTTCAACTGTAGTTACAAACAGGTCTTTGTACTTTTTCAATCCGGTACCTGCAGGGATACGCTTTCCAATGATGACATTCTCTTTCAGTCCCATCAGGAAGTCCTGCTTAGCTCCAATCGCAGCTGTACTCAATACTTTGGTCGTTTCCTGGAAGGAAGCGGCAGAGATCCAGCTTGGTGTACCCAAGGAAGACTTAGTGATCCCCAGCAACAAAGGACTGGAAGTTGCCGGAACTGCATCACGGAAAGTTACAATTTTCCTGTCATTACGCTTGAGGAAAGAATTCTCTTCTCTCAATTGACGTAAGGATACCAATTGTCCCTGCTTGAGCCTGTTGGACTCTCCAGCATCGGTTACTACTTTCTTATCAAAGATCCAGTCATTCATTTCAAAGAAGTGATACTTTTCAACTGGCTCCCCTTCGAGGAAACTAGTATCTCCCGGATCTTCGATCTGGACTCTACGCATCATTTGACGTACGATCACTTCAATGTGCTTGTTATTGATGGTAATACCCTGTGAACGGTAAACATCCTGTACCCCGTTAACCAGATATTCCTGTACAGCAAACGGACCACTGATATTCAAAATATCTCTAGGCGCCGTCGCTCCATCAGACAGCTCCGTACCGGCACGAACGAAGTCACCTTCCTGAACGAGCAGGTGCTTGGACAAACTCACGAGGTATTTACGACGCTGTTCATCTTTTGCTGTGATGATTACTTCACGGTTACCACGTTTGATCTTAGGACCAAAGGAAACCACACCATCAATCTCGGAAACTGTTGCCGGATTAGAAGGATTACGCGCCTCGAACAACTCGGTTACACGTGGAAGACCACCCGTGATATCCGCGATCTTACCCATCTGACGTGGGATCTTAACAATGATCTGACCGGATTTCACCTCGCTGCCTTCTTCAACAGCAACGTGGGCACCCACCGGAAGGTTGTAAGAGTGCAATTCCTCCCCATCCTTATTCAGGATCTTGATGGTTGGAATAATTCGCTTATTCTTGGATTCGACGATTACAATCTCCTCATATCCTGTCTGGTCGTCACGCTCCACACGGTAACTGATACCTTCCTGGAGTCCTTCAAATTTAACGATACCTGCAGTGGCAGAAATAATCGCAGCATTAAATGGATCCCACTCACAGATCAAATCACCTTTCTTCACCTTGGCATTTTCCTTGATATGCAAGGTTGAACCGTAAGGAATATGGTGAGTAACCAGAATTCTTCCACTCTCTTCGTCCGTAATTCGCATTTCACCTGTACGTGACAGCACTACCAATGTCTTGGTACCGTCATCCTCAATACGTTCTGTTGTCTTGATACTGTCGAATACAGCCTTACCTTCAAACTTTGAGGTCAACTCAGATTCAGTCTTGGATACAGAGGCCACACCACCAATGTGGAAGGTACGAAGTGTCAACTGTGTACCCGGCTCACCGATAGACTGTGCAGCGATAATACCAACCGCATCCCCTTCTTCAGCAATCCTGCCTGTAGCAAGGTTCTTACCATAACATTTTGCACAAACTCCTCTACGGGTTTCACAGGTAAGTACTGAACGAATATATACAGATTCAACTTCAACCTTCTGGATATAAGCTGCTGTTCTTGAGTCAATATATTCTCCCGCTTTCAGAATGATCTCTCCGGTTTCCGGATGAACAACGTCCTGTAGCAAGTAACGTCCTGCAATCCTTGAAGCCAGATCTTCAACCACTTTATCATTCTCTTTCAGGGCAGTTGTTTCTTTACCACGAAGCGTAGTACAATCATCTTCCATGACCACCACATCCTGTGAAACATCAACCAAACGACGGGTAAGATAACCGGCATCGGCAGTTTTCAGGGCCGTATCCGCAAGACCTTTACGCGCACCGTGGGTAGAGATAAAGTACTCGAGTACTGAAAGTCCGTCCACGAAGTTCGCAAGGATCGGGTTTTCGATAACCGCCCCACCGGAATCACCGGATTTTTTCGGCTTGGCCATCAATCCACGAAGTCCACAAAGCTGCTTGATCTGCTGCTTGGAACCACGAGCCCCGGAGTCCAGCATCATATATACTGAGTTGAAACCTTGCTTGTGTTCAGCAAGTTCCTTCATCAGGTTATCCGTGATCCTGTTATCCGCAAAAGTCCATTTGTCGATGATCTGGTTATAACGCTCATTATTGGTAATCAAACCAATGTTGTAGTTATCCCAGACGTCATCAACCTCTGATTGTGCCTCTTCAAGTACGTTCTGCTTTACAGTAGGAGTGATCAAGTCACCAAGGTTGAACGACAATCCTCCTTTGAATGCCCAGTAGAATCCCATCTCTTTGATGGCATCGAGGAACAAGGCAGTTTCAGCAAAGCTTGTTCTTTCCAAAACATCACCGATAATTTTACGAAGGTTCTTCTTCGTAAGCAACTCATTGATATATGGAATATTTTCAGGTACCATGGCATTAAATAATACACGGCCTGTGGTAGTTTCTGTCAATTTGGAAACTAGATTACCTTCTTCATCTTCTATATTCACACGAGCCTGGATCTTCGCATGAAGATCAAGTCGATCTTCGTTATAAGCGATCATTACCTCTTCAGGTGAATAAAAACGCTGACCTTCTCCCAATACCTTTTCATCCTCTGTCGACAACCTCTCTTTGGTAATGTAGTACAATCCGAGAACCATATCCTGTGAAGGAAGTGTAATCGGAGAACCATTCTGTGGGTTCAACATATTGTGAGAAGAAAGCATCAACACCTGAGCTTCGAGAATAGCTGCCTGGCTCAACGGTACGTGTACCGCCATCTGGTCACCATCAAAGTCGGCGTTGAAGGCACCACATACAAGCGGGTGCAACTGAATCGCTTTTCCTTCGATCATCTTAGGCTGGAAAGCCTGGATCGACAATCTGTGCAGCGTAGGAGCCCGGTTGAGCAGGATCGGGTGACCTTTCAAAATATTTTCAAGGATCTCCCATATCACAGGATCTTTACGATCTACCAGTTTCTTCGCAGATTTAACGGTCTTAACAATACCTCTCTCAATCAGCTTACGGATCACAAACGGCTTGAACAACTCTGCTGCCATTCCTTTTGGCAATCCGCATTCGTGAAGCTGGAGAGTTGGTCCTACAACGATAACTGAACGTCCGGAGTAATCCACACGTTTACCCAACAGGTTTTGACGGAAACGACCTTGCTTTCCTTTGCGGATATCACTCAAAGATGTGAGTGAACGGCCAACTTCCGCTTTAACCGCGTTGGATTTACGGGAGTTATCGAACAGGGAATCCACAGATTCCTGCAACATCCTCTTCTCATTTCTGAGGATCACTTCAGGAGCTTTGATCTCCAACAAACGCTTCAGACGATTGTTACGAATGATCACACGACGATAGAGGTCGTTGAGGTCAGAACTTGCAAAACGTCCACCGTCCAGCAATACCAACGGGCGTAATTCAGGCGGCACTACCGGCAAATACTGAATTACCGTCCATTCCGGTCTATTCTCGATACGAGACATCCCATCTCTGAAGGCTTCCACTACACGTAAGCGCTTCAAGGCTTCTGATTTACGCTGCTGAGAAGTCTCATTAGCTGCCTGGTGACGCAAAGCGAATGATAATTCATCCAATTTGAGGCTTTCCAGAAGGTCCTTAACGGCCTCTGCCCCCATTTTGGCAACAAATTTGTTCGGATCATCATCCGTCAGCATCTGATTTTCCGGCGGAAGTGTATCCAGAATATCGAGGTATTCTTCTTCAGTTAACAAATCCAGTCTTGCAACTCCGTCCTCTGCTTTAACACCAGGCTGGATCACTGCATAGCGCTCATAATAAATGATGCTTTCCAGTTTTTTGGAAGAAAGTCCAAGCAGGTATCCAATCTTGTTAGGCAAAGATTTGAAGAACCAGATATGAACTACAGGCACCACCAGTTTGATGTGTCCCATACGTTCACGACGTACTTTCTTTTCCGTTACCTCAACACCACATCTGTCACAAACGATTCCTTTATAACGAATACGCTTGTATTTTCCACAATAACATTCATAGTCTTTTACCGGTCCGAAGATCCGCTCACAGAACAATCCGTCACGTTCCGGTTTATAAGACCTGTAGTTGATGGTTTCGGGTTTCAACACCTCACCGTATGACCGTTCCAGTATTTCATCCGGTGAGGACAAAGTAATGGTGATCGATTCAAACTGCTGAGATTGAATATGACTTTTCTTTTTAAAAGGCATAGAAAAAAAGATTTATATCTTATTGATAATCAATATTTAGTCAAACTTTACATCCAGGGCCAAACCTCTCAACTCATGCAACAATACGTTGAATGATTCAGGAATATTCGGCTCAGGTAAGTTGTCACCTTTAACGATGGCTTCATAAGCTTTCGCACGACCGCTGATATCATCAGATTTGATCGTGAGCAACTCCTGAAGAATATTGGCAGCTCCAAAGGCTTCGAGAGCCCAAACCTCCATCTCACCAAAACGCTGTCCACCGAATTGTGCCTTACCACCTAATGGCTGCTGAGTGATCAATGAGTAAGGCCCAATGGAACGGGCGTGCATCTTATCATCGACCATGTGAGATAATTTAAGCATGTAAATTACCCCAACAGTAGCCTGCTGGTGGAAACGGTCACCGGTTTCACCGTCAAAGAGGTAAGTCTGTCCAAGGCTTGGCAAATTCGCCTCCTGGATGTAACCTTCGATCTCATCCTGGCTGGCTCCGTCAAAGATCGGTGTACCGAATTTCATATCCAGTTTTTCACCTGCCCATCCCAATACGGTCTCGAAAATCTGTCCGAGGTTCATACGGGAAGGTACACCAAGCGGATTAAGTACGATATCAACAGGAGTTCCATCCTCCAGGAATGGCATATCCTCCATACGAACGATTCTTGATACAATACCTTTGTTACCGTGGCGTCCTGCAAGTTTATCACCTACTTTGAGCTTACGCTTCTTAGCCATGTAAACCTTAGCGAGTTTGAGTACTCCTGCCGGCAACTCATCACCTATACTGATGTTGAATTTCTCACGCTTGTAACGTCCCACTTCCTCGTTGAACTTGATACTGTAGTTGTGCAACAACCTGGCAATCAAACTATTGATGTTTTCATCCTCTGTCCAGTTGCTGTAATCAACAGTACCAAAATCAATATCTCTCAGCAGGCCAATGTTAAATTTGGCTCCTTCTTCAATCAGTGGCTCGTTGTAAATACTCTTAACTCCCTGGGAAGTTTTTCCTTCCAGCAAAACAATGAGTTTGTCGATCAAGATGGTCTTCAACTCATTGAGTGCAATCTTGTGCTCGTCGTCCAGTTTGGTGAGCATTTCCTTTTCCTGCTCTTTCTGAACTTTATCTTTCTTGGCACGGGCAAACAATTGCTTACCGATGATCACCCCTTTGGTTGATGGAGGTGCTTTCAAAGAAGCATCCTTCACATCACCGGCCTTATCTCCAAAGATCGCGCGAAGCAGTTTTTCCTCCGGAGTTGGATCCGTTTCTCCTTTAGGAGTAATCTTACCAATAATAATATCTCCTTCTTTGACCCATGCTCCGATTCGGATGATACCGTTCTCGTCGAGGTCTTTGGTAGCCTCTTCACTTACGTTCGGAATATCATTGGTCAATTCTTCTTCCCCTAATTTCGCATCACGAACATCGAGTTCGAAGTGCTCAATATGGAGTGAAGTAAATACATCCTCTCTTACCACACGCTCTGAAAGTACGATGGCATCCTCGAAGTTGTAACCTTTCCAAGGCATGAAAGCCACTTTGAGGTTTTGTCCGAGTGCCAGCTCACCTTGTTGCGTAGCGTAACCATCACAAAGGATCATGCCTTTGTAAACACGGTCACCGCGGCGAACGATTGGCTTAAGATTGATACAAGTTCCCTGGTTTGTCCTGCGGAACTTGGTCAGTTTATATGATTTGCGGTTGTCTTCGAAAGAAACCAACTGCTCCTCATCTGTTCTGTCGTAACGAATAACGATCTCATTAGCATCCACATATTCCACAACTCCTTCACCCTCTGCATTGATCAGCATTCTCGAATCCTGTGCAACCTTTCCTTCCAGACCTGTACCCACGATCGGTGAGTTAGGTTTGATCAGTGGAACTGCCTGACGCTGCATGTTCGATCCCATCAGGGCACGGTTGGCATCATCGTTCTCAAGGAAAGGAATCATTGATGCAGAAACCCCAACAATCTGGTTAGGTGCCACATCCATGTACTCGATATCCTCTGGCTGCAATACCGGGAAGTCACCATGCTCTCTACACTTAACCCTGTCAGAGAGGAATGCTCCGGTTTCGTTATTGATAGCTGCGTTCGCCTGGGCGATACGCTTATAATCTTCTCCTTCAGCAGAAAGGTATTCTGCGAGGTTTTTCACATCTACTTTTCCTTTAATCACCTTACGGTAAGGTGTTTCGAGGAATCCCATTTTGTTCACCTTCGCGTGTACACAAAGTGTGGAGATCAATCCAATATTTGGTCCCTCAGGAGTCTCAATGGTACAGAGACGGCCATAGTGGGAGTAGTGAACGTCACGAACCTCAA
This sequence comes from Bacteroidota bacterium, assembly GCA_008501835.1. Lineage (GTDB taxonomy): Bacteria > Bacteroidota > Bacteroidia > Chitinophagales > Saprospiraceae > BCD1. The sequence goes on along the minus strand of QQUB01000397.1, from coordinate 8,307 downwards.
ATCCAGCACGCTCACGGGAAAGACCACCAGGTCCGAGGGCTGAGATACGACGCTTGTGCGTAATCTCTGAAAGTGGATTCGTCTGGTCCAGGAATTGTGACAACTGGCTGGTTCCGAAGAATGAGTTGATCACTGATGATAAGGTACGCGCGTTGATCAGATCGATTGGCGTAAATACCTCATTATCACGAACGTTCATACGCTCACGGATGGTACGAGCCATACGGGCAAGACCTACACCGAACTGAGCGAACAACTGCTCACCTACCGTACGAACACGACGGTTACTCAGGTGATCAATATCATCGATCTCTGCCTTCTGATTCATCAGGCGAACGAGATATTTCACGATGGAAATAATATCTTCTTTGGTCAACACCTGAATTTCTTTAGGTGTTTCGTTACCCAGTTTACGGTTGATCTTATAACGACCAACTTCACCAAGATTGTAACGCTTATCTGAGAAGAACAATTTATCGATGATACCACGAGCTGTTTCTTCATCAGGTGGATCCGTACTTCTCAATTGGCGGTAGATATAGGTAACCGCCTCCATTTCTGAACTGGAAGGATCTTTCTGCAGTGTATTGAAAATTACAGAATAATCCAGATCGATATCTTCTTTCTGAAGAATAACGGAATCCATTCCAGCATCCAGGATCAATTGGATATTTTCCTCATCGAGTACCACATCCCTTTCCAGGATAATGTCGTTACGTTCGATGGTGGTTACCTCACCGGTATCTTCATCCACGAAATCCTCTGTCCAGCTACGCAAAACACGTGCAGCCAGTTTACGGCCGATAGCCTTTTGCAGAGACTTCTCAGTGGCTTCGATTTCGTCAGCCAGGTCGAAGATATCCAGGATAGTCTTATCTGAATCGAATCCGATCGCTCTCAAAAGAGTGGTTACCGGGAACTTCTTCTTACGATCGATATATGCATACATCACTGTATTGATATCGGTTGCGAATTCCATCCAGGCTCCTTTGAAAGGAATGATCCTTGCAGAATAGATCTTGGTTCCATTGGGGTGAAAGCTCTGACCGAAGAATACTCCGGGAGAGCGGTGTAACTGAGATACGATCACCCTTTCAGCTCCATTGACCACGAAAGTACCCTTGGGAGTCATGTAAGGAATGTTCCCTAGGAATACGTCCTGCACAATGGTTTTAAAGTCAACATGTTCCTCATCATTACAGGAAAGACGGAGTTTTGCCTTGAGCGGGACACTATAGGTCAAACCACGCTGCATACACTCTTCGATGGTGTATCTAGGTGGTTCAATAAAGTAATCTAAGAATTCAAGGACGAAAATATTCCTGGCGTCTGTAATGGGAAAATTTTCCTGAAACACATTGTAAAGTCCCTCATTACTTCTGTTTTCAGGAGTTGTTTCCAATTGAAAGAACTCTTGAAAAGATTTTAACTGGATCTCCAGTAAATCGGGATACTGTGCGGAAAGTTTGATCTTGCCGAAGTTATGTCTTCTCTCTTCGGCGGTTTTTACCTTGCCGTTTGATGCCATTTGCGAATTTTATATTTTAAGGCTGTAAAAAACTTTCTTGATACGAGCCAATAAAATGGGAAAAATTACCAAATCGAATAATCCATGATAAACAAGCACGCGCCCTTCAAAAAAAAGCATGCATTGCCGTGCGAGTGTGGATAAATCTTAAGTAGTTAATAATCTATACGTTAGGGGCGCAGAAAAGTTCAAGATTTGTCCAGTAAAACACCCATAAATTATACGACAATAGGCTTAGCCAGTCAAAAACAACTCGCTAAGCCTTTCTCGAGATCCAAAACCCGGGGAAAAGTCTTTGACAAAAGTACCTTTCAATCCCGGCTTTTGGAAGATCAATTACTTGATTTCAACCTCTCCACCAACTGCCTCGATAGCAGCTTTGATAGATTCGGCTTCATCTTTTGCAACACCTTCTTTCAATGGACCAGGAGCGCCGTCAACTAATTCCTTAGCTTCTTTCAATCCAAGACCGAGAAGTGTTTTAACTTCTTTAACTACTTTCAACTTACCTGCACCTGCAGAAGTCAAAATTACGTCAAATTCAGTTTTTTCAGCGGCACCGCCACCTTCACCACCACCAGCTGGGCCAGCGGCTACTGCTACTGCTGCTGCAGCAGGCTCGATACCATACTCTTCTTTTAATATGTCAGCCAGTTCGCTTACTTCTTTAACAGTAAGGTTTACCAACTGCTCTGCAAATGCTTTAAGATCTGCCATTTTAATTCTTTTTTAATTTATAAACGATAATAATTATCGTGCGAATGAAACTTGGAAGCCATATTCAATGTGTAACCGACGCACACGGTTACGGAGCGAAATTATGCATCGCCGCGCTCTTCCAAAGCCTTGAGCAACCCTGAAAGGGTATTGCCACCGGACTGAAGCGCACCGAGTACATTCTTCACTGGAGACTGGAGTAATGTAATCACTTCTCCAATCAGATCTTCTTTAGACTTGAGGTTGGTCAGCGCATCCAACTGCTCGTCTCCAACAAAAACGTCGGTGTCGATGTAAGCTGCTTTAAGCACTGGCCTTTCAGCCTCTTTTCTAAATTCTTTGATCACTTTTGCAGGCACATTAGCTGTCGTAGTAAACAGGATAGCTGTAGGGCCTTTAAGGGATTCGTACAATCCCATGTAGTTGCGTTCTTCAGGAAATGATTCAAGGGCCTTGATAGCAAGGGTGTTTTTCACCACTTTCATTTCAATGTCCTTTTCAAAACACATTCCTCTGAATTTATTTATTTGCTCCACAGTCAGGGTTGAAGCATCGGTAAGGTAGAAGAAAGAAGCTTCTTCAAATTTACCTTTCAACTCTTCAATGGAGGCTGCTTTTTCTGCTCTTGTCATTTTTAAGAGATTTTAAAATGCTGATTAAATGATAGATTTGGTATCCACTTTGATACCCGGGCTCATTGTACTGGCCACTGTGATTGATTTGACGTATGTTCCTTTTGCGGAAGCGGGTTTCATCTTCACAAGTGTTGAAATCAACTCATTGGCATTGTCTTCGAGTTTATTAGGCTCGAAAGAAACACGACCGATTGAGTTGTGGATGATTCCAAATTTGTCAACACGGAAAGAGATTTTACCACCTTTTACGTCAGCAACAGCAGCACCTACATCCATCGTTACGGTACCTGTCTTCGGGTTAGGCATCAGACCTCTAGGTCCGAGGATACGTCCAATACGTCCTACTTTTGCCATAACCTGTGGCATTGCAATAACCACATCGATATCAGTCCATCCGCCCTGAACCTTCTGGATCAGTTCGTCGAGACCTACGTGGTCAGCACCAGCATCTTTTGCTTCTTGTTCTTTATCAGGAGTACAGAGAACCATTACTCTTTTGGTCTTACCTGTACCATGTGGAAGGTTTACAGTTCCACGAATACCCTGGTCGGGTTTTCTTGGATCTACTCCTAAACGTACGTGCACATCAACAGAAGCGTCAAACTTCTTTGCTGTATTTATTTCTTTAACGAGTGCCATCGCTTCAGAAAGCGTATAGTGCTTTTCGTTGTCGATTTTAGCATTCGCGGCAGCACGCTTTTTACTTACTTTAGCCATTTCAAAAAATTTTGAGGTGATAACGTCTGTTTTGCATTACAAAACCAGACTCCCTGCTTTAAAAATATGATTAATTTGCTTCTTCGCTTCCCCAGGGAGGAGTTCCTTTAACAGTAAGACCCATAGATCTTGCAGTACCGGCGATCATTTTCATTCCGGACTCAATTTTAAAGGAATTAAGGTCAGCAGCTTTATCTTCTGCAATTGCCTTGATCTGATCCCAGGTAACAGAACCAACCTTATCACGGTTGGATTCAGAAGATCCTTTTTTAAGCTTTGCTGCTTCCAAAAGTTGAACTGCTGCAGGAGTGGTTTTGATGACAAAACTGAAAGATTTGTCTTTAAACACGGTGATTACCACTGGTAATACTTTACCTGGTTTATCTTGTGTCTGAGCGTTAAAACGCTTGCAGAACTCCATGATGTTCACCCCTTTGGCACCTAAAGCCGGACCTACAGGTGGAGCAGGATTTGCCTGTCCGCCTCTCACTTGTAGTTTGATAAAAGTATCTACTTCTTTAGCCATCGCTAATGTTTTAAACGATTATTCTGACTTTAGGGAAGCATCAAAAAGAAATCCTGATTGGTTTTAAATTTGAACAGGTTTGGAGAAGATCCAAATGTAAAACCAAGCGGTATTTCTTAAAAGAAACTAAAGCCTGTTATTATTAAAATTAAATTAAGTCTGTTTTTCAACCTGCATGAAGTTCAACTCCACCTCTGTACCACGACCAAAGATCTTTACGATTACTTTGAGCTTCTTCTTCTCTTCATTGACTTCCTGAATATCTCCGACGAATTCGCTGAACGGGCCATCGATGATCTTCACAGTCTCTCCCACGATGAATGGTTCAAGCAGTGATTCTCCAGCTCCTTGAGACTCATCCACTTTACCCAACAGTCTGTTGGCTTCGGAAGTCCTCATTGGGATTGGATTGTTGCGACCGAGAAAGTGAATCACATTTGGGATATTGGCGATGGTTTGAATCATCTCACCGGTGAATTTTCCGGGAATAGCTTCCACCAGGATATAACCAGGCAAAATATTCCTTTCAGAAATCACTTTTTTCCCACTTCTGATCTTGTACACTTTTTCGGTAGGAACAAGCACCTGCGTAATAGAATTACCCCAGCCAGAACGTTGAATTTCCAATTCAATCCGTTCTTTGATCTTTCTTTCTTTTCCGCTTATAACTCTAAGCGAATACCACTTTTTCTCTTCACCCGGTTTTTTGTCGTTAGACTTTTCAACCGGATTGATATTTTCATCAGCCATTAGATAATGCTTCTATTAACCAGATATTGGATATTGGAGGGAGATCAGTTATTTATTCCGCTCCGTAAGTGCCATAAATAAGGCTGGTAACGAAGTTGGATCCCATATCCATAAAAAAGATCACCATCGAAAGAATTATTGAAGCAATAACCACAACAACGGTTGTACTCTGCAGTGATTGCCAGCTTGGCCAGGTCACTTTATTGATCAACTCGTTATAACTTTCTTTGATATATAGTCTAATACGTTCCATATTCCTACTTCACTAGGTAAAAAATTAGCACGGGCAGAAGGACTTGAACCCTCAGCCTACGGTTTTGGAGACCGTCGCTCTACCAATTGAGCTATGCCCGTGTATGGAAAAATTAAGCACCCCATAAGGAGGTGCTTAATTCCCAATATATTTTCAAAAAACACAACCGACAGCTTTTTACAAGCCGGCTGAATTTTTAAAATTAGTCAAGAATCTCAGTTACCTGACCGGCACCTACTGTACGACCTCCTTCACGAATCGCGAAACGCAAACCTTTCTCCATTGCGATAGGGTTCAACAATTTCACTTCAAGAGATACGTTATCACCAGGCATTACCATTTCTACTCCACCAGGAAGTGTAACATCACCTGTTACGTCAGTGGTACGGAAGTAGAACTGTGGGCGGTATCCGTTGAAGAATGGTGTGTGACGACCACCTTCATCTTTACCGAGTACGTAAACCTCGCACTTGAAGTGCATGTGAGGAGTTACAGAACCTGGCTTACAAATTACCATACCACGCTTGATCTCGTCTTTGTCGATACCACGAAGGAGCAATCCGGCGTTATCACCAGCTTCTCCTCTTTCGAGGATCTTACGGAACATCTCAACTCCTGTGATTGTTGAAGTCAAAGGCTTCTCACCTGGCTTCATCATACCAATGATCTCAACTGGATCACCAGTGTTGGTAACACCACGCTCGATACGACCTGTAGCAACAGTACCACGACCTGTGATTGAGAATACATCCTCAACAGGCATCAGGAATGGCTGGTCAACCAAACGCTCTGGCTCAGGAATTTCAGAATCAACTGCATCCATCAAGTCTTTAATCGCCTGAACTGCAGTAGCATCATCTTCAAGAGCTTTCAATGCAGAACCTGCAATAACAGCAGCGTTGTCGCCGTCAAACTCATACTGGTCGAGCAATTCACGAACCTCCATTTCAACGAGTTCTAACATTTCCTCGTCATCAACAAGGTCAACTTTGTTCATGAATACAACAATCTTAGGTACACCAACCTGACGTGCAAGCAGGATGTGCTCACGAGTCTGTGGCATAGGACCGTCAGTTGCTGCAACAACCAAAATAGCACCGTCCATCTGAGCAGCACCAGTAACCATGTTCTTCACATAATCCGCGTGACCTGGACAGTCAACGTGTGCATAGTGACGATTTTCAGTCTGATACTCAACGTGAGCAGTGTTAATAGTGATACCTCTTTCTTTCTCTTCAGGAGCGGCATCAATTGAATCATAGTCTGTTTTGGCAGCCAGACCATCTTTTGAAAGTACGTAGGTAATTGCCGCAGTAAGAGTGGTCTTACCGTGGTCAACGTGGCCTATTGTACCCACGTTCAAGTGGGGTTTCGATCTGTCGAAAGTTTCCTTAGCCATCGGTAATTAATTTTTTAGATGCAGTTTAAGCAATTAAATAAAATGTTTTTTAAAATGGAGCCAATGAAGGGATTTGAACCCCCGACCCCTTCCTTACCATGGAAGTGCTCTACCCCTGAGCTACATTGGCAATTTTTGACACCTCCATAACCTACAAAATCCCGAAATCCATCAATACTGAATTCAGGATAAAAAGTCAGGATTTTCACTTTAACAAACTAAACAACAACTTCTTGCTGTCTGTAGTCATAGAGAAGGATAGTCTGAAAACAGAATTTGAGCGGGCGACGAGACTCGAACCCGCGACCCTCAGCTTGGAAGGCTGATGCTCTACCAACTGAGCTACGCCCGCAATTTGAGTGTGGGGGTGATAGGAATCGAACCTATTCAGACAGAGTCACTGGATTTACAGTCCAGCCCGGCTCTCCAACTCCGGCGCACCCCCTTGAGACTTATCCTGTCATATTTTGAGCCAATGGAGGGATTCGAACCCCCGACCCGCTGATTACAAATCAGCTGCTCTGGCCAACTGAGCTACATTGGCTTTTGAACAGAATATGTTACTCTTGTTTTCCACTCAAAACAATTAGAAAAATTTTGACCTTTTTAAGTCACTTTTTCTCTATTTCAAATTCAAACTTTAAGACCATTTTCTCAAAGCGATTGCAAAGGTAATTCTTTTTTTCAAAATCAAAAATACTATTGGAAAATTTTTGAATTTTTTTTTGCAATATTTTTTCAGCCCATACAACAGTACTTTCCGAAAAAAAGTTTCCTGATAGTTCAGGTGAATTTGTGAAGTATAAAAGAGATTGGTTTAAGCCTAAACCTTTAGTTACCTTCCTTCCTGAGCCATACGTCCCGCTGCGGAAATGGAATCTCGATATTGTTCTCCGTAAATAACCGGTAAATCTCAAAACGCAGATCACTTTTGACATTTTCTATCCGCATCAACTCCCTTGACCAGAAATGCAATTCGAAATTCAAGGAGGAATCTCCAAAATCAGCAAACTGCACAAAGGGTTGAGGACGTTGCATAATTTGGGTATGACTATCGGCTGCCTGAAGTAAAACTTTCCTGACGACCTCCACATCTGTTCCATAAGCCACTCCAACCAATACCCGGAACCTCGAACGCTCCCGGTAATGACTCCAGTTAATGACATACTCACCCACTAATTTGGAATTCGGTACGATCACCGTAATATTGTCCCGCGTTTCTATTAAAGAAGTCCGAACACCTATCTTTTTTACAGTTCCGATCATTCCATCGAACTCTACCACATCGTCTATCTCCACTGTTCTTTCAAACAACAGAATAAAACCACAGGTTAAATCATTAAAAGTTTGCTGAAGTCCCAAACCAATACCCACCAGCAAAGCAGCAGCACCTCCCCAAATCAATGTAAGATTGATTCCCAGAGATTCTATTGCCGAGAGTAAAGCTATGGTGAAAATGAAATATTTCAACAATTGGTTCACTGCATACCGGGAACCTGCATCGACATTTTTCCTGCGATAATAACTTGCCAGTGCTATTTCCGTTGACACCCAAATGACTAATCGGGCGATGAAAAAAATCAAAATGGCAGATACAATATTTGATATCCGGAACATTATTTCCCCATCTTTGGAACCAATAGAGAAGAGATCGGGATTCAACGCATCAAAATTATATACGATGAGTAAAAGCACAAGCGTGTAGATCTTGGGGCGTACAATACGCTTGGTTATTAACGGTGCAGATTGTTTGTCAAAAGCTTCTCCTTCAAGATCAGATTG
>QQUB01000540.1 GCA_008501835.1 Bacteroidota bacterium | reverse complement strand
CCTTATCCCGTATCCCATATTCCGTCAAATCACCCGCATTTTCACCCTCGAGGGTGTTTTTCGATTTATAGATCACCCATAAGTTTGACTTGTAATGCAAACAAACAGAAAACAAAAAGTGATGAAGGGTAAAGTAGCGATAAAAGTAAAAGATCATCTGAATATTGAATGGCAGGAGTGGTTTGAAGGCATGGAGATTAGTTACGAAGGAGATGATACCATTCTATCAGGAACTATTAAAGATGAATCCAAATTACACGGAATTCTAAATCTAATCAGGGATTTAAATCTGAAGCTCATTTCAGTGAATCCATGTGAAGACAATAAATGATAAACAAAAAAACATCAACATCATGAAAAAATTCAGTTTAACAGTTTTAGCCTGTGCAGTATCGTTAACCATGGTATTTGGTCAAAATACAACTCAAAAAGAGGAAGTAGAATATAAACATTCGATAGGAGCTTCCGCATTAATGTTGTATAATTTCTTCGAAGATCCTGCTGACTATTATTTGCTTACCTATGGTTATCAACTCACAAAAAAAGACCGGGTTTTTGTTGAATACAATACCTGGAAGTATGGGGAACCTATGGGCACCTATGGACACTCAGAAGAACTCTACCCTGGTTTTATAAGGACGCACGGCATTGGTATAGGGTACCAGCGCTTCCATTGGAAAGGATTATTCACCACCGGGCAGGCAACCAATTTCCTCAAGCAATATTACGATGAAAACGATGCTAAATTCCAAAAAGGATATCAGTTGTACCTCCAATTGGCTGTTGGGTACCGCCTGGAATTCTTTAAAAAACGTTTTTATATTGAACCAGCCGGAGCTCTCAAATACTGGCCCATTGATACCAACATCCCTTCAAATTTTGCATCCATTGCAGAAGGCACACCCAAGACTATTATTGAGCCCAGTTTAAATATCGGATTTAAGTTTTGAGTCTGTTGCTGGTTAAAAAAATAAGACACCCATCGGTTGATTTTAACAGCCGGTGGGTGTTTTTTTTGATGTAGGTTACTGGCTCCTGTTTTACATGGTTATTTCCATCTTCCGGGCTTAAAATCCATATGCTGCTTTTGCTGAAACATCGGTCAATAAAAATTTTTTAGTTTTTTTTACTTTCAATTTGCAAGTAATAAAAATAATTATTACTTTTGTTTTGCAAGTAAAAATTAAAACATTATGAAATATAGTTTTCGTTGTAAATGCCCTATCACTTCTGCCCTGGATATAGTGGGAGACAAATGGTCTTTAGTAGTGATAAAGCAAATGCTCTTTGAAGGCAGAAGCACTTTCAAAGACTTTATTGATAGCCCCGAAGCCATAGCTACTAACATCTTATCCACGAGATTGAAAATGCTGGAGAACTTCGGCATCATCGAAAAAGCAAAACTGCCAACCAATAAGAAAACGAATATCTACACCTTAACAGAAAAAGGATTTTCACTTACACCTGTTTTGATAGAATTAACCCTATGGAGCAAATACCACATTCAGGAATTCAACCCCGGGCTGAACCTGGATAAAGACCTGGAGAAAGTAGAAAAAAACAAAGAAGAAGCCTTTGAGCTGATTATTGAAAATTATAAAAAACACAAACAATCAATACTAAAAAAATAGCATTATGGATAACATACAAAAAGCACCAAAAATTGATCTCAGCAAACATTTACAGGATCATTGGGCACCGCAGGAAAAAGAAAATGTAGCGGTAGTGGTAGATTTCTTTCAGCATTTGATGAACGAACATGATTTCGAATACACCCTCAAAAAGTTTGGAGACACCTCCTACACACAACACAACAGGGCTATCCCCAATGAAATTTCGGGACTTGTAGGTTACGTAAAGGACATGACCAGGAGGTTCCCCGATTATTCATTTGATGTCAAACGGATTTACGCTGATGGGGAATATGTTGTATTACACAGTCATACTACCATGAGAGCAAGGCACAGAGGTAATGAGAAAAAAGGATTCATCATTACCGATACGTTCCGATTAAAAAATGGCCAATTGACAGAGCATTGGGATGCCATTCAGCCCATTGATACCTTTTCAAGATTATTATTTTTAATGATTGGCGGAAAAGTGGATAATAACAATTCTACTTTTTAACTGAAGAGTTGCAGATAATTAATTGGTAAACATCTTATAGGAGTAATAGTAGCTTAGGTATAAACTTAAGCTACTATTAATTTTTATGGGTGTTTTGTAATTGCAGCCTACCAGTTCCTTTGCCATAATTGCGGGACCTTTCAACTAAGGAAATAAACAGGTTAAGCACTTCGATCGAATCTGCAATCCTCGATAAATAGTTATATTTATCTCGTTATTAACAAGTTAAAAGCAAGAAATAAAAAGATGATCAAAAAAACCATCATATTATTGGTTCTGGTTTCTTCGTTTAATGCTCTTTGGGCGCAAACCGCATTGAAAAGTGAAAAATGTCTGACCAAGAATAATGTTGATGATAGATATGCATCATATTCTCCCGATGGAAATTGGATTGTATTTGAATCAAACAGAGAAGGTTACTGGCATATATTTCTCATGGATTCAAAGGGTCAAAATGAACAAAAATTAACGACCAATAGCGCAGATAATAGAAGGCCAAGTTGGCATCCAAATGGAAAAAAGATTCTTTTTGAATCCAATAGGAGTGGAAAATTTGAATTGTATACGCTTAAAGTAAAGAATAGGGAAGTAAGGAAATTACAGACTCCAACGGAAAATGGAGAATTGATATTTGCTACTTATTCACCTAATGGAAAAAACATTGCCGTAAGTTTCAGGGAATCAGAAGACAGAAGCAACATAATACTTTTGAAACGGACTGGAAAATTAGTCAGATGGTTAACAACTGAAGACAGGAGAAGTTTTTATCCTAAATGGTCAAATGATGGAAAAGAAATAGTCTATTTCTCAAGAAAAGAGACAGAGAATCAGGATGATGAAATCTACCGGTTAAATATTAAAACAGGGGTTGAATCAAGATTAACTAATTGGGCAAAGCACAATTTCTGTCCATCGTGGTCATTTAATAACTCGAGAATTGTATATGTTACGTCAATGGAAGATTTGAGGCCTGAAATCTATATTATGGATGCAGACGGTAGCAATAAGACAAGAATAACCAACAATGAGGATGGTGATACTTTACCCAATTGGCATCCGAAGGAAAACAGGATTTTGATAACAGCCTATAGAGCTGGAAATTTTGAAATATGTGAATTAGAGCTACATTAAGAGGAATAGAAGTTCCTCTCTACAACAAAACTACCTGACATCAGCCAATATCCTTCACTACTGCGTTTACCATTGTTATTTTAAGTTTTTTAGCTACAAATCTATAAGCTCCTCCAATATGTTTGTGGGATTGCCTTCCCAGGCAGACCATTCAATTAATCATAAGAAATAGAAGCTGCAATCTTCGGCCCACCCAGGAAGAAAAATGTTTTTTTGGTGAATGGAAAAGCTGAAATAAAATAATTATCCATTTAGTTGTAAATTAGGGATCAAACAAAACAGCTCAACTGAAATGGAGGAACCAACCAACAACTACAACAAGATTCGCTGGATCAAAAGAATTATCACTCTCATCATTGGTATAATTATCTGGTATCTTCCGATTCCGTGGGATATTACCCCCGATGCCTGGCATTTGTTTGCCATCTTCATCACCGCCATTATTGGCGTTTTATTGGAAGCCTTTTCTATTTTCACTGCATCGGTTATTGCATTTGTGGCCGTTGTAATGCTGCAGGTTCTTCCGGCTGAGAAAGCTTTTTCGGGTTTTTCCGAAAGCTTTATCCTGCTGATATTGGCTGCATTCCTGGTCGCCAAAGGAGTCATCAAATCCGGATTGGGCAGGCGCATTGCTTTCCTGCTCATTCAAAGGTTCGGAAAATCGACCTTAAACCTTGGGTATTGCCTTGTCATTACGGATACCATCCTGGGGCCTTCCATACCCAGTAACACGGCCCGCTCCGGAATTATGTATCTCATCACCCATGCTTTGTCCCTGGCCACCGGATA
>QQUB01000468.1 GCA_008501835.1 Bacteroidota bacterium | reverse complement strand
TCCTGCCTCAGGGTGAATAGCACCTCCATAGAACTGAGTGATGTTATAACCAAAGTTTCTGTCTTTTGGAGAAGCGGTGCCCGATTTCCAGTAAACACCTCCGTCATTACCGAAGTAGATATTTCCTTCGACCTCTTCATCAAAATGGATCTTGTGGTGGTCCACGTGTACGGAGGAATAAAGGTTGTTAGTCCAGGTTAATCCTCCATCAAAGGATTGACTCAACCGGATTTCCCCGGCGATAATATGGTCAGCGTTGAAAGGGTTCACAGCAATGTCCAGGTCGTACCAGGCCTGACTATACCCCTGGCCTCCAATATCCGGATCGCCTCTGAGTACCCAGGTTTCACCCCCGTCATAAGAAGCATGTACTTCAGAAGAGGAATTTCCCGCGTCCCCAATAATATACATGGTATTGGGTTCTGATTTGGAAACAGTCAATTCAACTCTTGACAATCCTCCCGGAAAACCGGACCCGGATCCTGTCAGTGTGGTCCAGTCTCCTGGATCACCGGTAGCTGAACGCCTTACTCCTGAAGCGGTTGAAGCGTAAATATATCCGTTAGGTGAATATTGTAGGTCGAAATAATTATTGGTGGCAAAGTCAACAGGGGCAACATACCCTGCAACTTTTTCCCAGGTTACCCCGTGATCCTGACTACGTTGGATTCCTTTGGTACGGGTAGCTGCATAAACGTCTCCTGTTTCCGGGTGTACGAGCAGGGAACGTGTTACGGTAAAGGAAGAAGTGGAAGGCATGAGTTCCCAGGTCTCCCCACTGTCAGTGGAACGCAAAATTCCCATTCCTGCAAATCGTACGCTGTTTCCGACAGCTTCTCCGGTTCCGGCATAGATGAAATTAGGTTCAATGGGATCCTGAGCAAGACTTCCAATAGTCATACTTTCAAAATAGTTGCTCATTATCTCCCACTTGGGATCACTATTGGTAATGTCCCTGGATCGCCACAACCCTCCGCTGACACCTCCGGCCCAAATGGTTTCCCTGTTCGGATCGTTTTGATCAATGAGGATGGCACGGGTACGGCCACCAATGTTATTAGGTCCCCTTTCACGCCAGCGATTATTCAGAATACTATTGTTTCTTGACATGAGGTCCACCTCTTTTTGAAGGCGGATGGCTTCCTCGAGAGCAGCAATTTTTCTTTCCACCGGGACATAACCCAAAGCAGGGTCGTAGGTCCGCACAGAATCTTCTTCGAGCGCACCTTTGATCCGCTGATCTTTAGGTATTCTTTTGGTCTCGGTCGTTTGTGATGGGTAATATTGCAGGGCTATAATGGCCACCGCAATGATAGGTATAAGGCTTAGTAAGATCCGTTTCATCGGTATGTTTTGTTTACGTCTTATTTAAAATCATTCGAAATTAGCAAAATCCATTCATTACCTAAACACAGCTTTTAAAAAAATGGTTGAAAATGGCGCGTGTCTTACAGTTTGATGACAAAAAGCTGTATTTGTGTCTGGTTTTTTGATTAAAAACTAAATTTGTGGGCTAACCAAGCACGCATCATTGTTATTACTCCCTAAACAAGAAACAATATGAACCTGTTGAATAAAAAAATCCTGATTGTCAGCTTTTTAACATTTTTTGTAACCAGTCATTCTCTTTTTGCCCAGTCTTTTGATAATAACAGAAGTCCATGGAGTGATGTTGGCGAATCTGAAATTGAAGTTTCGGAAACGGACAGAAGGATTGTTCCGCAATTATATCGTACGCTTTCCCTTGATTTTGTCACCATTAAGGAAGTGCTGAACCAGGCGCCTTTGAGGTTTACGAATCCTGCCGAATCAGAAAAAGTAAGGATCGATTTGCCAATGCCGGATGGAGGAATGGAAACTTTTGAGGTGGTCAAAGCTTCTATTATGCATCCTGACCTGGCAGCTCGCTACCCGGAGATTTTATCTTTTGCCGGAAAAGGGATTGATGACCCAACGGCTACCGTCCGCTTTGATTATACCGTCAAAGGCTTTCATGCCATGATCCTTTCCGGAAGGCACAGTACCGTTTTTATAGATCCTTATGCCGATGGAAATACGGAATATTATATCAGCTATTTCAAAAAGGATTTTGTCAAAAATAATGCAGTGCCCTTCGAATGCGGGGTAGAAGGACCGGAACACGATTTTAATTATGATGATGAAGCTTATAGCGAGGCAAAAACATTATTAGTTGGCGATTGTGTGTTGAGAAAATATCGTTTGGCCCTTGCATGTACAGGAGAATATGCCCAATACCACGGTGGAACAGAAGCTACTGTATTGTCTGCTTTTAATACGACTATGACCAGGGTGATCGGTGTTTATGAAAGAGATGCCGCCATTACTATGGAGCTGGTTCCCAATACCAATGAACTGATTTTTTACAGTGCAGGTTCCGATCCTTACAGCAACAATAACGGAGGGGTCATGTTGGGACAAAACCAGGAGACGGTTGATGAGATCATTGGTTCTGCCAACTACGATATCGGCCATGTGTTCAGTACCGGAGGCGGAGGAATTGCCAGTCTGGAATCCCCTTGTAGCAGTAACCGCAAGGCCCAGGGGGTAACCGGGTTGCCGAACCCGATAGGAGATCCTTTTGATATTGATTATGTGTCTCACGAAATGGGACATCAGTATGGAGGCAATCATACACAAAATAATGATTGCCAGCGCAACCCTTCAACCGCTGTCGAACCGGGCAGTGCTTCTACGATCATGGGATATGCCGGAATTTGTTCGCCAAACGTACAAAGTAATAGTGATGATTTATTCCATGTGATAAGCCTTAGGGAAATTGCTGATAATGTCACCTTTGGCATAAGTAGTGTTTGCTACGAAGAGTTGGTGAGTGAAAATACTGCTCCGACAGCTGATGCAGGGTTGGATTATACCATTCCTGTCGGTACACCTTTTGAACTTAAAGGGACCAGCACTGATGCTGAGGATGCCGGTGCCATTACTTCGACCTGGGAACAAATGGATAGTCAGGTGGCTCCGATGCCTCCTACCGGAAACAGCAATGGCGGACCATTGTTCCGGTCAGTCAATCTGACGGAACCGGACAGTCGCGTTTTTCCTAATTTGCAGGCTTTGGTCAATAATAACAATCCTACCTGGGAAGTATTGCCGCAGGTCTCCAGAACAATAAAATTTACTTATTCTGTCCGCGACAACCATCCGTTGCATGGCTGTACGGCAGATGATGATATGGTAATTACGGTCTCAGATACCGGAGGCCCCTTTAGGGTTACTGCGCCTAATGAAACTGGCTTGAGTTTTGAAATTAATGAAAATGTGGAAGTTACCTGGGATGTTGCGAATACCATTACTGATCCAATTAACTGTGATTTTGTCAATGTTCGACTTTCGGTGGATGGAGGTTATACCTATCCTTACCTTCTGGCCTATCAAATTCCGAATGACGGAAGTGCGATGGTGACCATGCCTAATGCCGAAACCAACCAGGCAAGGATAAGAGTAGAAGGCTATGGGAATGTCTTTTTTGACATTTCGAACCAGAACTTCTCCATTGTTCCGGCAACTGTTCCCGGTTTTACTTTGGACGTTGGACCATTTATACAGGAGGTGTGTACCCCGGCAGTAGTGGAAATAAATTTTGAAACGGATTCTCTTTTAGGTTTTAATAATGAAATAGAGTTTGCGCTGGTTGAAGGACTGCCAGATGAGATCGTTACTTATGATCAAAACCCGGTGGTTCCCGGTTTGGATGGAGTGTTTTCTTTGGAAATGGGGCCTGAGTTCCCAACCGGAACCTATGAGGTTACCCTAAGGGCATCAGCAGAGGGTGTTGATACTGTATACCGCACGTTTATTTTGGATATTACGAGGAGTGATTTCAGTAGTCTGGCTCTGGATGCACCTGTGAATGGGGAGAACAGTATTATCCTCGGGGCAGATTTTATCTGGAATGAAGTAGAAGATGCTGATGCCTATGACCTGGAGATTGCTACCTGGCCAACCTTTGGAGATAGTGTGATCATCAGTAATTATGATCTGACGGATACCACCTTTACGCCTGCGCTGTTT
>QQUB01000509.1 GCA_008501835.1 Bacteroidota bacterium | reverse complement strand
TCAGAACCCAGGCCGGTAATAATCTATGTTCACGGTGGGTCCTGGAAGGGGGGCACTAAAACTAATGTGGATTATAAGGCAGACCTTTTTACAGAACACAATTATGTGTTTGCAAGCATCAATTACCGGTTATCACCCAATCCTCCTGACACCACTATTTCGGGTGTTCGATTTCCCATCCATCCCATTGATGTAGCAAAGGCCATTGGTTTTGTATATGAAAACATCCATCAGTTGAATGGAGATCCTCAAAATATGCATTTGATAGGTCATTCCGCCGGAGCACATTTGGTTAACCTGGTGGCCACGAATCAATATTTTCTTGATTTAAATGGATTATCTACGGCAGACATTGGTTGCGTTTGCTCTTTGGATGCCGGTGTTTTTGATTTGCCTTTTGAACTGGAGATTGCCGATGCTTCCAGGTACTTGATGCTTTTAAACGCATTTGGCTTAAATGAAGCATTTTACCACCAGGCCTCTCCATTGTTCAATGTTGAAGCAGGCGAGGATATTCCTGATTTTCTGTTGATTCACCAGGGTACTCCCCTCAGAATTTTAAAAACGGAAGGTTTCAGAGATACGCTCCATGCCAAAGGACATCCGGGTACTTCTTTCAACGCTTTTCCCTACAGCCATGGAGGTATTAACACAGGACTTGGGGCTCCTGAGGATAGTATTGGGATGACGGACCTGGTTTTGGAATTTTTTGCGGGCTGTAGCGGGCAGACGACCAGTTCTTTTGATTTGGAGGATGTTTCTGAAGTTGAGGAATTAGTTGTTTATCCGAATCCTTCAGATGGAAGAATTTATTTTCCAGATCCGGAGGTAAGAGAGGTGACTGTTTTTGATGTTTTGGGGAAGGAAATAGGACGTTGGTCAGTGAATGATAGCCAATTAAATCTTACTCATTTGGGTAAAGGAATTTATTTTATACAGGCGAGTCAGGAAGCTGGGAGGAAAAAGGTTGGGAAAATATTTTTAAGGTGATTTTTTGATCTCAATGCCTTTAAGCTCAAAACGAGCATTCAGTGGCGGATGGTCGATCAGGAAAACGGAAGCAATGCCTTCCACCTTTATTAGGATTGGCGTCAAATTAGATTAATGCCAGAGGCATGACATATTATTGCGTGGCACGCTAGTGCCATGTAATAATGCAAAATAAACCCAGTTCCATAGGAACGGCATAATTATGCTCATAATCAATGAATTGTGCCGTTCCTATGGAACTGGGGATTCTACAATTCCTAGCAAGGCACTGGCGTACCATGCTAGGAGATGCCGTCTCTCTGAGACTGGATTTTCGTAAAAACACCACTAATTTGACGCAAATTCCTTAGTCAGAGTTAATTTCTTGTTTGTCCAAAGCGATAAAAGCCCCTACATATGAAGGAACAATCCTGCCTAAATAAAAGCTACAAGTTTTTCCATTTATGATTTTTTTAAGGTACCTAAGGTTTTCTGTTCGTAAGATTTTCAATTTTTTCATTATAACTCCTGATGAGTTCCAGTGTTGATGTGTCTTTATCATAAACTGAATACCAACCCTGTAACTCATGTGGAGGATCTCCCGTTAGAACATCCCCCTTGTTCCAAAATTCACCTGGAGCGACAGGATATCCTTCACCTGCCCATGACCAGAAATTGCACCCCATGTAATTGGTTTGGTTTATGGCATTTTGTTCCAGAAAATCGAAGAAAAATTGGTAATACCGATCCCTGTATATGGTACTTGCTTCAGGGGCGTAATTTCTTTTATCTCTCGAAACGCCAAATTCTTCGAAGACAATGGGTTTACCGACTTTTCTGGCAATTTCAATATGATCTTTTAAATATTTGGTGGATAATTCAACTGAAGAATCATAGGATTCCGGAGAGGCAGGATCATACCAGCTCCAGTTTTCGATCCATAAGTGCGCGGTTAAATAATCAAGATGTTTCGATTGGCTTACCGTTTCGAAATCATTTCCGGTATCGACATTGGACGTAACTCCTTCTCCGCCAAGGCTGACGAGATGGTTTTTGTCCCTCCTTTGAATCATCCCGGCTGTTTTATCTGCCCATTTCAGGTAGGCTTCTGTCTGTCCGAATCCACGAGGTTCATTGCCGAGTTGCCAGGCCATGATGACCGGGTCTTTTTTATATTTTATACCTGAGATCGAATTACGCCGTTTCAGCATTTTTTTAATGAATTTGTTATTGAGGCGTTGTGCTTTTTTATTGAGATAAAACTTAGCAGAAAATTGTTGAAACTGGTCCCAGGTATTACCCTCGAGGTGAGGGTAGGGGATGTTTTCGCCTGTTGCCCAGGAAACATATTGAGCCATTCCTCCCGACCATTGGAAAAAATTATTCATAACCAAAACCCCGGTCATATTTCGTTTTTTCATCTCCAAAAGCAGAAAGTCAAGTCCCTCCAGAAGAGCTTCATCATATTTCCCAGCATCATATTGAACGGCTGGTTGAACTCTCCAATATTGATCTTCCGGACCTTCACTGGCCACCATGATCCGGAGGTTGTTTACACCTATTGATTGCAGCCTGTCCAGCTCGCGGATCAGCCTTTCCCGGTTTCCGGTTTCTGATGGAGAACCTAACCACATGCCGTACCATAAATTGGCACCGATGAAGTAATAGGGTTTTTCGTCCTTAATGAGTTTCCCGTTTTCGACAGAGATGAAAGCATCCTGGGCGATGATTGGACTAAACCCCAGGAGAAAAATGATGAAGTAGAAAATTTTGGATGTGTTCATTTGCCAAGTCATTTAAGTTATAAAATCGTTGGCAAGGTAGCTGTAAAGGTCAGCCCCTAAGAGGGGAGGGCTTTACAAAAATGAGAGGTGTTTTTTTCAAAGTTGTTTGATTCTGATTAGATGCAGGAGGTCAGCTTATGATGTTGAAGTAAGGCAGCTTAAAGGAGGGGCACAATCAGGTATCCCGGGCGACTCATCAGTCGCCCGGGATAAGCTTATGACGTTGAAGCCGGGATGCTTCAACGAAAAATATTTTATAAGATATCGGCAACAGCTTGCTGAATGCCCTTAACTTCAATGGCTGACAGATGATCCGCCAGCATTTCTTTAAGACCATCAATACTGTTGAGATCCTTTTTCCAGGCATACTCCCAGCCCAGCACTTTTTCTGCCAATTCGGAAAGGCTCTCTTCCGAACCATCGCAGTTCTGCCATAAATCTGCTAAAAAGGCAATGGCTTCCGGGTCGTCATTTAAAGGAATGGTTTTGCCTCTATAAGTTCCTTTATAGAACGTCAGTAGAGCTGCCAGAGAAAAAACAAGATTTATTGGAAGCATTCCTTTCCTGTTATAATATTCCAAAAGAGAAGGCAGTACCCTGGTCTCGAATTTGGAAACTGAGTTGAGTGCAATGCTGATCAGCTGGTGTTTAATAAATGGATTTTTAAAACGGTCCAATACATCATTTGCATATTGCCTTAATTCATCGTCAGGAAGATCCAGTGTGGGAATGATCTCTTCGAAAATGGTTTTCAGAACAAATTTTCCCATGACCTCATGTTCAACGGTTTTACGTACTGTTTCGGTTCCATATAAGTAACCAACCGGCACCATGCTGGTATGCGCCCCATTTAGGATCCGGACCTTGCGAGTACGGTAAGGAGTCAGGTCGTGGGTAAATATAACGTTGAGCCCCGCTTTATCCAGGGGTAATTCTTCCTGAACAATTTCAGGCCCTTCAATGACCCAAAAATGGAAAGCCTCGCCTTGTGTAATGGCGGTATCCTGATATCCGAGTTTTTCCCATTCCTCGGAGAGAAGCTCTCGTCCGACACCAGGAACAATGCGGTCCACCAAGGTATTGCAAAAAATATTGTGATTGACGATCCAATGTCTGAAATCATCTTTGAGGCCCCAGTTGTCAATATTCTGGAGAATGCATTTTTGTAACATCTCTCCATTTTTCGGGATCAATTCCACCGGGATCATGATACAACCTTTATCCGGATGGCCCTGGAAAAATAGGAACCGAAGATATACCCAAAGGGTACGTTTTGCCGTAACTTCGTTTGAAGGTGTATC
>QQUB01000961.1 GCA_008501835.1 Bacteroidota bacterium | reverse complement strand
CTGTGATGCTTCAAAGTGAGAGCCGGCATGGAATAATCAAACCATCCATTGAACAAATACGTTTTATCCCGTTCTGAAGCATATGGGTCAGGCACAACAGCAGACCTGAAGTTCGAAGGCGTGTACTCCGGCCACGGATTAATCCAGTCCTCAGAAGGAATATCTGCGATAAACCAGTGTTTATGCCCGCAATGATTGAAGATAATGTCCATGACTACCTTAATACCTTTCTCATGACATTTCTCCACAAATACCTTGTAGTCCTCATTACTGCCAAACCGCTTATCGATCTGGTAAAAATCAGTAATGGCATAACCGTGGTAGGAAGCATATGGCTGATCATTTTCCAAAACCGGATTCAGCCAAACAGCCGTCACCCCAAGTTCCTTCAAATAATCCAGGTGATCAACAATGCCCTGCAAGTCTCCACCGTGCCTGAAATACATTTTCCCACGATGAATACCGGATTGCAACATATCATCAAAGCTATCGTTGGTATAATCACCGTTTGCAAACCTGTCCGGCATTAACAGATAAATGAAATCCGAAGCATCGATGCCCTGTACTCTTGCCTCATCTTGTTGTCTGGCTTTGATTTCGTATGGATATTTTCTTTGAGTGTCTCCATTAGTGAGTATAATATCAATAAAACCCGGTTGTGTTCCGGGAGCCATATTGATCTCAAGGAACAAGTAATTTGGATTTTCAACCCGATAAACATTCCGAAGACTCACTCCCCTCTTTTCACTGAGTTTTACGTCAAAAGATTTGATATCCTGATCATAAATCAAAACTTCCACAACAGGATCTGCCATACCCACCCACCAATTAGGAGGATGTACTCTGACCTCATCAACCTTCTTTCCAATAGGTTTCCGGTATTCATGACGGGCTTTTTCCATGCCGAGTGGCAGGTACTGTGTTGGGTCATTGTTATAAATGGAATCCTGCTGAGCGACGAGGAATGCTGGTAAGAGCAGTAAGAAAATGATTAAAATGTGTGGTTTTTGCATGAGCTGATTGGTTTAGTATAATTTTTTCTGCTCCATCTTTTCTTCTTCCCTTTTTTTCCACCCCCCTTAATCCCCCGCCAGCGGGGGAGATTTGGATTTCCCTCGCTGGCGGGGGTTAGGGGGTGGAACTTTCGCATTCTCATCAATCCACTCCCCAATCATTATAGATACATCATCAATCTTATTCAGCACCTCCCAACTTGAAAACCTAAGCGTCGTAAATCCCACCTCCTTCAAATCTGCATCCCTTTGAGCATCTTTAATGACTTGTTGTTCATCATCGTGAGTGATCCCATCCACTTCAACAATCAACAGCAACTCCAGACAAACGAAATCAGCTATATAATTCAACACAGGTCTTTCTCTCCGGAATTGGTAACCTTTCATCATTCGGTTTCGCAAAACATATTTCCACAGACAAGCTGCAGATTTCGTCATCCTTTTGCGATTGGCATTGGCCAGGGGGCGTAATTTTTTGTTGTAGTGATAGTTGTTGTTTTTGGTGGCTTTTGCTTTCATATGGTTTGGTTTTTGTTGAGTTCCACCCCCTTAGTCCCCCGCCAGCGGGGGAAACTCTAATCTCCCCCGCTGGCGGGGGACTAAGGGGGTGGAAAATATAAGAGGAACGCAGTTCTCTCTTATATAAAAGCCACCAAATCCCAAAACGTGACAACTTTTCACACACTTTCTCACTTCCTCAGGAAGTAAAGGCCCCCGGAGAGCTCCCCGGAGGCCTTTAAAGTCGAAACTTAATTTCTATTAATACCCAGGGTTCTGATCCAGATTTGGATTGGCACCAAGGTCGTTATTTGGCAATGGGAAAATATCCCTGTAGGATTCAACGGTTTTTCCTTCCTTCACGTCTCCTTTCCACTCCCAGAGGTAATCACCATCAGTAAACTGACCAAAGCGAACGAGGTCCGTTCTTCTGTGGCATTCCCAGTACAATTCTCTTGCCCGTTCATCCAGGAGAAGATCCAATGTTAATTCTTCTTCAGTGATGTATCCGGCACTTGAACTATTATAGGCTCTGAACCTTACCTCATTGAAATAATCAACCGCTTTCGACATATCGCCATTATTTCTGACGATAGCTTCAGAAGCCATCAGGTAAATATCTGCCAGGCGGAAAACAGGAAAATCAGTATCTACATGATCAGGGTGGCTGCCAGGAGCTCCATCACTCGTAACATTTTTAAACTTATTGATAGCATAGCCGTCTGTAAACAATGTCAAATCTTCAATTTCAAGATTCTGACCATCCACATAGAAAAATCCTCTCACATCAGTACTGTTATTTTTCAGCTGGTAGGTATAATTGGTTCTGTTCAGGTATAAAAGAATCTCATAATTACCACCTTCAACAATGGTAATATCTGCTCCATCCTGAGTTAAAATACCATCTGCATTTTCATCACCTAGATTCGCATCCCATGCGTCATTAGCTCTGAATTTGATGTTTCCTGGATTTAGGGCAACCTCAACAATCAAAGCTTGTTGGTCCGCATCCCAGGCCATATCCGTATCGCTATCCCAGCCACCTGGAGTTGCATCTCCCAAAACGCCCCAGGTGCGTCTTTCCAATACATAGGTGTTTGTATTCAAATCCACCTGAATGTAGTACAACCCAGCTTCTCCCGCGGTAATAGTATCTCCCATAGTCAAGGTGCCGTCGCCATCGTTGTCACCTAAATTAGGAGACCCTGGATATTGGGTAATGAAAAACTGCATATCGTCCTCAGGGAAATATTTATGTCCTTCATAGATTTTATCTCCGGCAACAGAGTTTATTTTGGAATTATCATCTCCAATAGTCCAATCCTGATATTCTCCCGGTGCATAAATTGCCGCGTGGTTCATATCAAAGTTTGGTGATGAAACGATACCACCAATAGATTCAGGGAATTTGCTTACGAATTCTTTGGTAGTTCTTGTTCCACCCCATCCACTGGCAACTCCTGATTCTGATGGATTCATGGATCCGCCAATTCCAGCTCTGATGATAAAGGTTGTTCCTCCCCAGGTCTTTGTGTTCACACCATCAAAAGTAATTGGGAAGATCACTTCATTATTATAGTCATTATCAGCAAGGAAAAGATTCTGATAAACAGGCTCCAATGTGTACCCTGCATCGATGATCTTTTCACAATACCTCAAACAGTCGGTATATTTATTTAAACCTGCATAAACCTCAGCATTGAGGTATATCTTCGCCAGCAATGCCCATACAGCACCCTGATCAGCTCTACCATAGTCATTTGATCTGACAGCTGCAATCTTGTCCTCGATATCCAGCAATTCTCCTTCGATATAATTGAACAAGTCTGGTCCCTCTATCTGTTCGGGGAAGAAAGAACCTACTATATCATCTTCTGTAACAAAAGGAACGTTTCGGAAAATATCCAACGCATGCCAGTAACTCAAAGCCCGGAGAAAACGAGCTTCCGCACGGAATCCCTGGATTTCTTGTTTCAAATCGTTACTTACCCCTCTTTCATCCAGTTTTGCATCAGTAGTTTCCCGCAGGAATTCATTACACAATGGTACCTGGTAGAAAACACGGCTGTAAAATGCGTAGGTAAATCCATCTTCAGGAGTCCAGGTCTGTCCATGGAAATCCTTAATGGTTTGGTCATTCCATCCAATTACTGCCTCATCAGTAGGTAACTCCTGGTGGTACCAGAGCCCTCTGAGGTACTGGCCGAAACCTTCGTCAATACCGGAAATGTCTGCCTGCCCTGATGGACCTTCCTGTCCGGAAACAGCAAGTCCTGCATACAGTTTTGCCAAAACCTGCTTGTAGGCATTAGGATCATCATAAACAGAAGCAGCAGTAACGATATCCTCATCAAGCGGAATCGTATCGAGGTCATTAAAACAGCTGTTGCAAATCAGGAGCAGCGCTGCAAATGACAATATTTTGATATAGATATGCTTTTTCATTTTTATAATTATTTATCTTTTTTAGAAACTGAAAAATCTGCATTCACCCCGAATACAAAAGTTCTCGGACGTGGATAAATGTTATTGTCAATACCATTA
>QQUB01000113.1 GCA_008501835.1 Bacteroidota bacterium | reverse complement strand
TTTATCATGTGTATATCCCAAATCGTCCTGCTGGCTACTGATCAGCTGCATGCCATCACCTTCGGATAGTTGAAGGTATTCTTCAAAAAGAACATCTTTTTGTTCAGGACTTACGTGATAATTAATCTTGATAAAAGTAGGGAAATTTTTTCCGGAATCGGGCTTGTTGGACTGGCTGATGCCGAATGACATCAATAGGAAAGAAGACAAAATAGCAGATAGAAGTCTTTTCATACCAGTGGATAAATTGGATGATTGAACCAGCTAGTTTTTTCTGCTGAACCAATCAGTTTTAACCCATTTAAGTTGCCCGATTGGGAAAATCGAACCCAAAGTAGGGAAAAATTTTATTTTTCGGCTTATTTATAAAAGGAAAATTTTGTGCTGGTTGAATTGAAGCTTTTTAATTCTTAGTAGTTACTGTGTTAGGTACAAAAAGTGCAAATAGGGAAGCGTTGTTTTTTTATTTTGTTGATATTCAGTTAATTAGTTGATTGAGGAAGTTTCAGGGAAAGTTTTTTTTATTTAATGCCAAATTCAACGCAAGTTAATTGACCATCTGACATCAAAGTCTATGATTGGACTAAAAAGAAAGAATTATGCAATTATTGAAAATTTTACCTCTCCTGCTTTTAATTACCTCTTGTTCAAAGCAGCTGGGGCTATATCAGAGTTATTCAGAATCTGATTTTTCTCCTGAAACATCAGTTTTTAACCATGATGAGACGAATGATCTATATTGGTTGGTAACCAACGATTCTGACCATTTATATCTTCGAATTCATTCTTCCAAAATGACCACACAGATGAAAATGCTGAATGCCGGGTTTACTGTCTATCTGGACCCGACTGGTGAAAAGTCGGAATCTACTTTCCTTAATTTCCCGGTGCGGAGGGAGCGAAGAAGAATGGACCGGGAAAATACCGGACGACGGCCTTCCGGCGCTCCGGGCGGAGGAGAGCGGCCAAAGTTTGATGTTAATCGAGTCATAGAGCGAATTGATTCAAGTGCGGTTTTCGTATTGGAGGGTACCAAGGAAACTTTTAATTACAAAGCCAATGATTCCGGAATTGAAATAGCTGTTTTTGAAGGCGAGGAGGGTGTTTTTCATTATTTTTCAGTAATTCCTTTTAACAAGATATCACCTGAAGGTGAAAAAGCAATTTCCAAATTAAGTATAGGGTTAGTTTCCGGAGCATTTGAGATTCCTGTGAATACGGGAGGAGGTATGGAGCAACGGGCAGGAAACAGACCAGGCGGCGGTCAAAGAATGGCCGAAATGCAAAAACGAAGGGCCGAAATGGCTGAACCCATTAAAATATGGGGACTTATTGAGTTAAAAAAACAATAACAATCATAATTGAAAAAAGTATTACACGATGAGATTTAAATGGTTAATAAGGGCTGCCACAGTTATGGGTTTTTTAGGTTGTACTGTATTTGCCTTTAGTCAGAATAGAGCCCCACAGGGTATAATAGTAGGAAAGGTTGTTGATCATCAAAATTCGCAAGGGCTTGAATTTGCAACGGTTTCCGTCTTTTCGAAAGCAGATTCCGTCCTGGTCAATGGAGATGTAAGTGATAAAAAAGGACAATTTACCGTCAGAGAGTTAAGATCGGGCACATATTATGTCGAGATCAATTTTATGGGTTATGATCCGGTTTATTTAAATGATGTTACCCTGACAAAAGAAAAAAGTCTTGTTGATCTTGGAAATGTAGAGCTTGCGATGGCTGCAGAGAACCTGGAAGAAGTAACGGTTACCGGGCGTGCGGATTATGTGATCAATAAAATTGACAGGAAAGCCTACAATGTAAGTAAGTTGGCGGTTGTTGCAGGAGGATCTGCCGATGAAGTGTTGCAGTTGATCCCTTCCGTGGAGGTGGACATCGACGGGAATATCAGTCTCAGAGGTAGTGAAAATGTAACGGTATTGGTGGATGGAAAACCTTCCGGTATTTCAGGGGAAAATCTGGCATCTTACCTCGAATCACTTCCAGCCAATACCCTTGAAACCATTGAAGTCATTACAAACCCTTCCGCCAAATACGATCCGGATGGAATGGTTGGAATTCTCAATATTGTCACTAAAAAGAAAAAATTACAGGGAGTTCATGGTGTGGTTAGCGCTTCAGCCGGAATCCCTGCCAGGCATAATTTGTCAGGGATGTTCAATGCTAAAACAGGTAAATGGAACTTCATGGTCAATGGGGGACTGAACTACAGAGGAGGATTTTCAAGAGGGTCCACCTACCGGGAGAATTACTTCAACGGTGATACGACTATTCTGACCCAGACCAATGACGGTGACCGTTTTGGACCTGGGGGCATGATTCGTTTAAATGCAGATTATCAACTGACTTCAAAAAGCACCATTACAGCAGGTGGATCCTATAACCTTAGGAATTTTAACATGACTGAGGAGATCACCACTGACAATCATTACCTGGGAGAAGATCCTTTTGATCTTTATGTGAGAAACGCTGAGAGGGAAATGCAATTCAATATGTTCCGTTACAATTTGGGTTTCCGGCATCAATTCAATCCAGACGGGCATGAATTAAGCATAGATGCTAACCAATCGGTAATGACACATGAATTTTCCGGAGCATTTGAGGAAACGCCACTCAGTTCAACCATGGAACCACTGGACTTTATTTCCTTTCAACAAAATAACCGGACACAATCCAAAGGAATTACTACCACTCTTCAGGCAGATTATGTCTTGCCACTCCAGAATAATAACGCTATTGAAGCCGGATACAAGAGCATCTTCAGAAATGACAGGAGTGATTTTTTCTCAGAATCACTGGATACCCTGGAGCAGATTTGGCTGGATGATGTTTATCTCATCAATGATTTTATCGCAGACGAACAGATTCATTCCGTTTACGGGATTTACAAGCAAAACATCAAAAAATTCGGATTCCAGGTTGGTTTAAGAGTTGAACAGGCCGTTTTGGATGCTGAATTGGTAACTACAGAAGAAACGTTCCATAATGATTATTTCAGCCTTTTCCCTACGGTTCATTTAAATTATATGCTTCCTGGTACACAACAATTAAAAGCCAGTTACAGCAGGAGGTTAAACAGGCCCCATCACAGGGTACTGAACCCATTTGCAGATTATACCGATCCATATAATATTCGTAAAGGAAACCCATTCATTTTACCGGAATATATCGATTCCTACGAAGTGGAATATGAAAAACTGTGGGACAAATTCTCCGTAAATACCTCAGTTTATTTCAAACAGATCAACAACATGATCACCAGGATTAAGACTGTTGAGGGAGATGTGTCCATTACGACTTTTGATAATCTGGGCACCGGAAGGAATTATGGGGCAGAATTCGTTTTTGGCGGAGACATTACGAAATGGTGGAATTTCACCTGGAGTAATAATGCTTACTGGACGGAATTAATAGGAGAGGGAAGGAATTCGGAATTAAATGCGGAAGGTTATGCTTTTAGCTCAAAACTTCTGATGAATTTATACCTTCCTAAAGATTTCAACGTACAGCTTTCTGCAAATTACCGCTCTCCCAGGGTTGTTACCCAGGGAGAGATCAGTGAAGTATATTCCACAGATCTTGCAGTCAGTAAGAAGGTTTTAAAAGACAAGGGGACTTTAACCCTCAGGGTAAGAGATATTTTTAATACCAGGGAATACAGTTTTATCACAGAAGGAGAAAATTTCTATCAGGAAAGTTATCGCAAGCGTCAAAGTCAATCTATACAGTTAGGCTTTAGCTATCGCTTTGGGAAGTTTAGAAATATGGGCTCAAGAAGAATGAATGGAGGCAGGGATAGTGGTGGAATGGAGGGAGAGTCTATCGAAATTGATTGATTTTTAGTCCGCAGTTCTCAGTCTTCAGTCCACAGTTAGCAGTATCAAGTATCTAACCTTGTTTCTTACTGAAGACTGAAGACTGAAGACTGAAGACTGCAGCCTGAGCTACGCTTCCGGTTTGGTTTCCGGTATTTTTTCAAAATGTTCGCCTCCGTCGACATCGAATTTGAGGTCATTGAGGTCGCTGAAATCGAGCAGACC
>QQUB01000058.1 GCA_008501835.1 Bacteroidota bacterium | reverse complement strand
TAAATTCCTTTTTTGGTAATCTTTTCACTGATTTCTTTGGTCATTCCAAGTGAAGCAGGACCATACCAGGGGCGGAGCTCCATTTCAAGTCTTCCGGCTTTAATGGCAGGATCTGTCTCCGTCAGTTTTCTGGCCTCTTCCATTGTTCCATTAAAAATATAGATACCTCTAATCTCTCCATCATCAAGAAAAGGACCGGCTACCAAAAGTTGACCTGCTTCTGCCATTCTTGAGATATTATCAAGATGGGCTCGTTGTAACCTTGAGGCTTCAAGACTATCCTGAGATCGATTAGGGCCGGACTTTAAAAAGGCCATTACATATTTTTTCATTCCATAATCATCTGCACCAAGTCGGGTAGCCAATTCCTGGTCAAAAATAACTGTGTCAGGATTTGCTTCCACAACTTCTTCTAAAACCTGATTTTGATCAATTTCATTGGAACAACCAATAAATACAAAAAGGGAGAAAAGAATTACGGAAAATAGAATAGATTTTTTTGTCATTATGATTCAATTGAGTATTCCCAAAAAGGATGATTTAAATATAGCTTTATGTAAATAAAAAGTTTATATTGTTATGAAAATACCACCTAAAAAGTTATATTTAGTTTTTCTATTAATCCATCAAAAATACTAACAAATGAAAACAATTTTATGGTGCCTGCCTTTATTTTTATTATCCTGCCAAGCTCCATTGAAACCAGTGGTCATTGATAATCCAGGAGATGAAAAAGTGGTCCTTCAATTAGATAACGATCCGGTAATTGAGCTGGAACCTCACCAAACAAAAGCATTGGAGGTTAAATTTGGAAAACGGAAAATCACTGTGAATAACGGAACTCCGGAAGAAATTTATCTCGATCCTGAAAAAGACTATTTGATAAATCCAACCAGGGAAACCTATTATATAGAACACAAGATTTATTTTACTTCTGATGAAGCTAAGGAAGAATACCTTAGATATAATAAAGATGAATTGGAAAGTGAAGTAGAGGGGATGAAGGTAACTGGAAAATTTAAAAAAATTGAAAACCAGTTAGTCATTACCAAACAATGGAAATATGGTTTAGACGATCCAGCAAAAAACTCCATAAAATTATTAATGTCTAACCGGAATAGAGATAATTATACGCTTATCAAAATCCATAGAAGGGAGGACTTAGAAAACGAAATAGCTTCGGAGACTGCCAGGTTTTTAATGGAAGAATTCGAAAAACAAAGAAATGAACAAGGTCAATAGGTTTACTTTATTTGTCCTGTTTCAAGTCCTGAAAAGTTTTGGCCCTTAACGAGAGCTTCGGAAAGGTTAAAATGCTTTTGTTGCTGGAAATAAAAAATTCCCTGCTCAGATAGGTGATTAGCAAGGTATTCTTGTTCTGTTTGTCCGGGAGTGGGTACAAGGATAGCCTTTTTACCCAGGGCAGCAAGGTCCATTAGACTGCTGTATCCTGAACGACACAGGATCATTCTCGAAGCACACATTATTTCATTTAGTTCAGCGGAAGTGGCATAGGAAATCAATCTGGTGTTTTCATCAATTGAACGGTGAATTTTTTTTCCAGGTTTTCCCTGAACAACGACTGATTTCAGACTAAGTTCAGCTAATTGTTTCAAAACAAGGTTTTCAAATTTACTTCTCTGAGGCTCTGGTCCTGAAAGCACAACCACCAGATCCCAGACTACAGGAGTATTTAATTTTTTCATCCTCGATAATAAACCAATGTATCTGGAATTGGGCAAAGCTGAATTATCTGATAATTTTCCACCCAATCGATTAGGTGGCAGGTCAGGTATCCAACATTCATCAAACCTCTTTATTACCCAATGGTTAAAAAAGTTTACCAGTCTTTGAAGTGGTTTAAAACCAACAAGGATATTAACCTGGTGAGTAATAAAAATGCTTTTTACAGATTTTGAAAAACATCCAAACCGATTGTCAGAGATCAGCAGATCGATTTGTTGAGTCCTGACAATTTCTCTTACAGCAAAATTTTCTTTCAATGCCGCAATTACTATTTTTGGCATTTGAAATAATATATTGAAGTACATATTATTAAACCGGTAATTAATATCATATCCAGGGAGGGGAAAATAGGTCAGTGTTGGAAATTCTTTTTTGAGTAATTCAAGTGAGTCACCATCACCAGCAATATTAACTTCCCATCCTTTTTGAAGGTAGTCCTGAATGATTGGAATGCATCGGGTAGCATGTCCGAGGCCCCAGTTGAGAGGGGTAATTAATAATCTTGAAGGAGCGTTATTCAAACTAAAAGATTTATCTTCAAACTCAAAGATATTTTACAGCGTTTCAGATTTGTTGAAAATGAAACGATAATGATAATTATTAATCATAAATTTCACACAAGTGTTTGATTAAAAAATATCATCAGAGAGCGGAGTGGTAACATTTGTGTAGAAAATTTTTAAACAGATGAAAAATAAAAAGCACTGGTTTATTTGGACATTACTATGCATAATGATGTTGACTATGTTCGCTTGTCGGACGTCAGATTGCGGTTGTCCGATGTATTAAAATTTGAAAAACCTAATCAATGATCAAAGCAAATAATCCAAATCTCAAATCCTGGGTGGATGTTCTTCCAGGGTCGGACTTTCCAATCCAAAATCTGCCATTTGGGGTTTTTGAAACCACCTTTGGAGAAAAAAGAGTTTGTTCTGCAATAGGAGAATATGTGATTGACCTCGTCGAACTTGAATACCTCGGATTTCTCGAAGGATTGAGGATTGACACATCCGTTTTTTCCAGGGAATTTTTGAATGATCTGATGGCAGAAGGTAAAGAAAAGGTGAGTGAATTACGAAATCGCCTATCAGAAATACTTCAGGATATTCCAGGTAAATGGAATGGTGAATCCAAAGCGAAACAGTTTATGGTGCATATGAAGGATGTCGATATGCAAATGCCCATAAAAATCCAGGATTACACGGATTTCTATTCCAGTATTGAACATGCGACAAACGTAGGAACTATGTTCAGAGATCCTGATAATGCCCTGTTACCTAACTGGCGTCATTTACCTGTAGGCTATCATGGCAGGGCATCTTCCATCGTAGTTTCAGGAACTGATATTCACAGACCAAAAGGACAAATGATCCCAGCAGACAGTGACCAGCCGGTTTATGGTCCGTGCAGATTGTTGGATTTCGAGTTGGAAATGGGATTTGTAATTGGTAAAAAGACAAAATTAGGAGATACGGTATCTACCTCGGAGGCAGAGGATTATATTTTTGGCTTGATCCTGTTCAATGATTGGTCAGCAAGAGATATTCAAAAATGGGAATATGTACCGCTTGGGCCATTTCTGGGCAAAAACTTTGCTTCAACAGTATCTCCATGGGTAATCACTCTTGAAGCATTGGAGCCATTTAGGGTTCAGGGGCCAAAACAGGAGCCAGAGGTGTTATCCTATTTACAATATGAAGGTCAAAAGAACTATGATATCCACCTGGAAGTGGAAATCAAACCTGAAGATACGGAAGGGAAAATAGTTTCCAGATCAAATTTCAAATACATGTATTGGAATATGTGTCAGCAACTGGCGCACCATACAGTTAATGGATGTAACATCAATGTAGGAGACCTTTATGCATCAGGAACGATAAGTGGTCCAACTCCTGATTCCTATGGATCCATGCTGGAAATATCCTGGAAAGGAACCAAACCCGTGTCAATGCCTGACGGTACAGAAAGAAAATTCATCCAGGATGGAGATAGTGTGATAATGAGAGGATTCTGTGAAAAGGATGGTGTAAGAATTGGATTTGGTGAAGCGGAAGGAAAGGTTTTGCCTACCAAATAAAAAAGGAAAGAGGTTGCCTCATTAGCTTATGAGACAACCTCTTTTTCCTCCATTATTAATCGTACCTATATAACTTCAATTCCTCAATCAATCTGATAAGTTTTTTATCATAATTTGGATCGGTGGCATATCCAGCTTTTCGTAATCCCCTTGACCAGCCTTTGTAGTCTGATTTTTTGAGTTTGAATAAACCGTTGTAACGACTACCATTTCTCAAAAGTTTACTGTGAGCGCGATAGCTGTCTGCAGGAGTTTCAAAGATCTTGAAGAAATCTTTGTGGGAATCATCTGTGAAATTACTACAGTGTCCCTTTTTACATTTTCTGGAAAAACATTTCATTCCAAAATGATTTCGGTTGTTTTTGGCAAGTTTACTTTCCCCCGCATTACTTTCCAATAAACCCTGTGCCAGGGTAATACTTGCCGGGATACCATAATCCTTCATTTCCTTTTTTGCCAGGGCAGCATATTTTTTTACATATGCTTTTTGTTTTTGGATTTTCTCCAGTTTCCTGCGTTCTGAATCAGATAATTCAAGAGAATTTCCATCAAAAGGTAGATTGGAGTATGTGTTCATAAGGTTGTCATCCTCTTGCTTTTTGCTTTTGGTTCTGGACTTTTCATCAGACTTTTTACCAACCAGGGAAGTATTTTGAGGTTTTGCTTCCAGATCATCCTTGTTGGTAATTTGTTCACTGGATTGGACTGCCATCAAATTACTAGCCTTTGCTTTAAGGTTTAAATTGATGCTCACATCTTTAACATAAAACATCCAAATTGCAACTCCTAACAAGGCCGCTTTAAACCAATAAGCATTAACCCTGGCTTTTATGAGTGAAGTGGTTTGTTTGACACGAATTTTCAACTCATCAAATTGATGGTTTACTTTAGACTGTATTAACGCTAAGTATTTGTTTGACATAACCGTACTATTTAACCTATGCTGCGATAAATCGCCTCATAGTAATTTTCAAATTCCAAATTTCAACCGACAAATGAAAAACAGTTGATCAGGTGTTTTTTGAGCCTTGAAAAATGAAATCTGTTACTTTGCAAAAGTTGAATTTCAACTTTAGCGAGATACAAATGGGTTTACAAATATAAACTTTTTGTTTTTAAAAATCCACTTTTAATAAAACTTTTTGTTTTATTTTAAAAAGTTACCATTTCGTTAAATAGTTTTAATCCTGTTATTCTTCGGTTACCTTTGCTGTCTAAACAGGAAAAATTTATATCATGAAGAGACTAGGAATATTAATTACGGTTATTTTAATGTCTGCTACTATGGGGATGGCACAAAAGTACGGACACCTCAATTTTGGAAATCTTTTATCTTCCATGCCTGAGACTAAAGCGGCAGATGCAAATCTGGAATCCTACCAGAAGCAGTTGGTAGCCAAAGGCGAGAAAATGGCCACCGATTTTCAAACGAAAGTTAATAATTATGTGAATAATGCTCAGACGATGTCTCCTGTTCAGGCCAGGGAAACAGAGGAAGCTCTTGAAAAAGAAAGGCAATCTATACTGGCTTATGAACAAGAAGTAATTCAGAAAGTGAATAACAAAAGGGCTGAGCTATTACAACCTATTGTTGAAAAAGCTGAGAAAGCGATAGCTGATGTTGCTAAGGAACAAGGGTATACCATGATTTTTGACTCCAGTATTTTTAATGCACTATTATATGCCGGAGAGGCAGAGGATGTCATGCCCTTTGTAGCAGCCAAATTGGGGTTGTAAAAATAAACTACCTGAAGAAGTTAATTTGACCGGGAGAAATTATTTTAAAAAATGATGAATAGTATCCCGGTCAATTATTCCCATGACCTCATCATCTTTCATGACTGTCAGTGCGGCCCGTTTGTTGGTATACATGGCATTTAATGCATTCTGCAGGCTTTCGTTTAATTCTGTTTTTACCGCTGGAAAAGGAAAAAACGAGCCAATGGAACGTTGTTGATCTTCAATATTCTTGACAGCCTCCAAAACGCTTTCCTGTGTTAAAACTCCTACCACTCCTCCCGAATTTCCTTGTACGATTAGATAGTTGAGATCCTGCAGGGTAAAAGCTTCTACAACTTTTTTTAACGATGTTTCTTCATTGATCATTGAAAAGTTGGTATCCATCAATTGACTCACCTTATTTTCTGCCAAAAAAAGTTCATTTTTGATGGTTCTGAATTCACCAAATGCAGAAGTGAATACATAGAGACCAATAAAAACAAGTATCCAGTTTTTGTTGAAAACTCCGTAAATGACAATAACTCCGGAAATAATTGCCCCTATTGTGGCTGCGATCTGGGTAGCTTTATGTCTTGGTAGCTTAATGGCCAGTAAAGCTCTAAGGACTCTTCCCCCGTCCATCGGCATGGCAGGTATCAGATTGAACAGACCAACAATGATATTAAGGGTTACCAGAAAAAAAGCAAACCAATGAAAGAAACTCACTCTGAAAGGAGGGAACGCTCCTTGGTTAATATTCAGGATAAAGTTGGACATTTCTCCAATGACCCTGGAATCCATTACCAGTAGAACGGGTAAAAAAATGAGGGCAATCAAAAAATTTACTGCCGGTCCTGCAAAAGCTACGGCTAGTTCCTGTCTGGGGTCAACGGGCAATCTTTCCAGCATTGCTACTCCGCCAATTGGCAATAAAACAATATTTAATGTGGAAATCCCGTACCTCCTTGCTGCCAGGGCATGACCCAGCTCATGCAGGATAACACAGGTGAAAAGTGTAAATACGGAAATGAGCAGATTTGATAAATGGTTGAGGTTGATGACTCCTTCTCCGTCCAATCCCACAAAAACAACCCACGCAATAATGAGAAGGAACGTCCAGTGAATCCTCAAAGGTATACCTGAAATTCTGGCAATCCTGAACGTTCCTTTCATATAATTTTTTTTATTCAATTAGTTTGGCGTGTCCGCCCTGTAAAACATCCTTGTCTTCACCCCCCTGACCTGAATAACTGACGAAAGCAACAATCTCACAATTCTCAGGTATCCATGGTCCTGCACCATCAGCCTCCGGAAGCGTGTAACTATAAGTTACCAGTTTGCTCTCCTGGGCTTTCAGATTGCCAAGAGCATCTCCTTCTACACTAGAGATGGCATCTCTGAAGATATGGTTGTGTACATAATTATCTTCAACACCGTCAGGCGTTGCTTGTTTATTAATTATGCCACTTTCTGTAATAACAACTGTTAGTCTTAAATCACCATTGAGGTCCTCCAATGGCAATAAGTTAACGTTTATTTGAAGCGATCTGGTGTTTTCATCATATTCATTTTCGACAAAAACACTGATTTTAGGTTGTTCAAGTACTTCCTCCGCAATTTTTCCTGACCAGCTTGGAAGTCCTAACTGAAGTCCTACCTCACCCTCGAAATGTTTTCTGTTTACCACTCCAGAAGGGATTCCTTGTGGAAAACCCAGGTTGCTTAATATATCATGAGCATCCTGATTCCTGAAATCGTATTGGCTTCCAGCCACAGGATTTCCTTGGCCACCAACAAAGGTATGCATGGTGATTACCACCAGGTTATCCGGATAAACGGCCAATAGGTTTTCAATCTCCGCATGCGCATTGGCACATGGAACACAACTTCCTCCTGAAAATTCTTCCAGCACCACAACCCGGTCACCTTCAGGTTGAATGATGGTAATGGGTACGATCTTTTCCTGGCAGGAGAAAAATAGAAAAGGGACAGCCAGAAATAAAAACTTTATCTTTTGCATGTTTTTGAGTTGCTTTGTTTGATTTAGAATGATGAGTTAACCGTAAATTTTACCCCACTGAAGGCCGGCTCCAATCGACAAATTCCACCGGAGCAAACAATTCCTTCCACCTGCTTGACATAACTAAGAGAAAAGCGGTTGGCTTTGTGAGTAAAATAAATATCAAATCTTGGATAATGGATGGATTCTTTTTCGCCGTTGGTGTTTTCCGGAGAGTTTACACCGGGATTGATATTGAACATATCCGAAACCGTAAAGGTCCATTTTGGAGCAATTGTATATTCCGCCAGACCAAATACCCAATTACCATAATCCTGTTTACCACCTTTATAATTATCATCTCCTACACTCATGTATTGACCTTCAAACCTGATGGCTTTTTTTCTGTCAATTTTGTAAGTGAAATCAATGAACGGAGTAATTGTTTCCAGCAATGGAACTCCTGGTTTTATCTCATAAATTTCCTGGTTGTATTGCTGCATTTGAATTCCTGCCAATAACTCCCATTTACGTTTGTATTTGTACTTGGCTGTAAAATAAACTTCGCGATACAACTGAACGTCATTGAGATCAGTGATATTAGAAAAATTGAGGTTGAAATTCAATTTTCGGGAAGGGTTGTAATTAATATCTGCCTGGAAGGCCATCTCCCCCAACTCCTGGGTAGCTGCTGCATATCGTGCTGTCAATCGGTAGGAATTGATTCTCGTCATTGGGGGCAAAAAGTTGATCATTCCCCGATTGAGTTGAACAAATGGGTTGGCCCTGAAAGTGAAGTTCTCTGTTCGTTTTCCCTCTACATTGATACCGAAACCTTTGGTACCGTAACTCAGACTTGAATAAAAAACTGTTCCTGGTCTTCTCACAAATTTACCTTCGGATACTCCTCCATCCCAGTTATGTTTTTCCGCAAAGGTGTCAAAAAAGGTTTCATTGGTCTTATAGGCTGCTTCCGCATACCACCCAAATTTTCCAAATGTAAGGGTATTATAAAGCGATACCGCGTAGGTGTTGTAAGTAATGCTAACCGTGTCCTGTGGGGTATAACTTCCTATTGTTGAATATAAATCATCAATAGCGTCCTTACTATGGGTACGCCCTACGACGCCAAGACCTGGAGCCAGGGACCATTTACTGCCTTCTTTCCCTGCAATATACCCTTCAATACTTCCACCCTTAATAACAGACTGGTAAACGTCAAATGCATTTTTTTGGCGACCCGTAAAAGCTTTGATCTTCCAGTCTTCGTTAAGATCATAGGTCAGCCTCACTCCTTTCAGAGCATTATCAATAAACAACGGTCTTTGTTCATAGGCTCTGAAAATGATTCCACTTCCCACCTGATCATAAAGGTAACCTGCGGAGATTTCCAGCTTCTGGATCTTCTTTTTGATGTACCAGCGACCTATACCTTCATCCGTGTAGGAATTTCTTGGATCCGGGAGGTATGAATTATTGTAAATATCAAATCTCAGACCAAAATCAAACCCCCAATTACTGTAGTTAAGATTCATCCATGCATCCGCTCCAAACAA
This sequence comes from Bacteroidota bacterium, assembly GCA_008501835.1. Lineage (GTDB taxonomy): Bacteria > Bacteroidota > Bacteroidia > Chitinophagales > Saprospiraceae > BCD1. The sequence continues at coordinate 6,648 of QQUB01000058.1, read as the reverse complement.
TTCGTGTTCATATTGTGGAGTATTAGCTGCACCGATCCTTGTATCTTTCATGAAGAAGTTCGAGTTGGCTTCCAGATTCCCGGATATACGACCACCCGAATCTTCCTGAGCGTTGGCCAGGTGACAAAAGGTCAAAAGTATCAGGGATTTTAAGAAAACTTTAATCTCTTTCATTAGAATAGTTTAGTTTTGTTTTCGTTTTTATCGTGACGTTTACACTTTTGTACGTCAATAACACTGAATGTGGTTGCAATTTTCCGTAAAAAGTAGAAGGAAAAAAAATAAACAATCAATTTAGTCATTTTGCGAACATGAAAAAAGCTCGTTACCTCAAAAAAGGATGATCACGGACAATTTTTGACCATCCAAATGAGCGTTGAAAACGGCTTTTGAGTCAAATTAAACAAACAGATCAAGATGAGATTAAACAAACTTTTTCTAGTTGTACTTTTAGCAGGTACATTTTCAATTAGCCTTATGGCTCAGGAAGGGGAACTTGCCCGCGAACATCCGGTAGTGAAAAAGGGTAAGAAACTTCCCGATACGGAAATTCGTACACTTGATGGACAAAGCACCAATCTTACAGAATACGTTGGAACTGATGAAAAGCCAGGTAAAATTACCGTTATCAGCTTATGGGCTTCCTGGTGTAAACCATGCCAGACGGAACTCGATGCTATTGCCGATTTATATCCTGACTGGCAGGAAGAATATGATATGCAATTGATAGCCATTACGATTGATACCCGCCGTGCACTTGCAAAGGTGACTCCTATTGTAGAATCTAAAGGATGGGAATATATCATTCTTTCCGATACCAACCAGGCTCTGAGAAATACACTCAATTTTCAGTCCATTCCACATACCTTATTAGTGGATCAAAAAGGAAATATTGTGGATGTTCATTCCGGATATGCTCCGGGGGATGAATATGAATTGGAAGATAAAATGAAAGTACTTTACAATAATTAACGAAGGATCTAAAAGTCCTTATTAAAATCCCGACAACAGAAATCATTCCGTTGTCGGGATTTTTTTTTGCATAAAAAAACCGCCTGATCAAATAACCAGACGGTTTTCATTAGCGAAATACATAGTGCAAGGGGTAGTGTCACATCCCTTTATAGTGTTATTCTTAAGAAGGTGTTTGTTGCTTATGCTAAGACATTCGATGAATGGAACTGCATGTAATCATGAGCCCAACTGACCTGAAAAATAAAAAGGTCAAGTGTATTAACTTGTTTGTGGTAGTAGAAAAAATGTAGGTAGCCTAATTAATCGGACATGACGATTTTTGTGATCGTCAAATTTTTGGTGAGTGTTGTTGTAAAGGCGTATTCGTAAAAATACAAAGCAAATATATTAAAAAAATAAATAAAGTGAAATTTTTTCTAATATATTTCCAAAAAAAAAGAGGCAGTACTTCAAGCACCACCTCAGCCCTAACCAAATAAAACCAAAATTTTTATTATTCTTATTTATCTAAAGTTTATTGTTTGGATTATTGACAAAACTATAATTAATCACCTCTTTATTCAAGTAGATTTTTAGTAAACAGCGATTTTTTTTGAACAAATAATGGTTGTTTTACGATTTTCAATGAATATTTTGAAACTAAATATAGAGCAGCAGCCTTTAGGAAAAACCGTACTCGCCGAATTCATTCGGCTTGTCGCACCGAATAAATTCGGTGTGTACGAAATTTATTAGTGCAAGCACGATAGCAGGAAAAAGAAACAAAATTTCAACTAGTCATGGAATACTATTACCTTTGAAGATAAATCATATGCATGGGTAACTTCGTCGTATCGGCCAGAAAATACAGACCAACAAAATTTGACGAGATTGTTGGGCAGGAACACGTTTCCCAGACTTTGAAGAATGCACTTCAAAGTGATCACCTCGCTCATGCTTTTCTTTTTTGCGGACCCAGAGGTGTTGGTAAGACGAGTTGCGCAAGAATTTTGGCAAAGGTGCTCAACTGTCAAAACCCAACAGAAGATTACGAGCCTTGTAATACCTGTGAGTCCTGCCAGTCTTTCAAAGAGAACACTTCTTTTAATATAACGGAGCTCGATGCTGCTTCCAATAATAGTGTAGAGCACATCAGGGCACTTATAGAACAGGTGCGCTTTCAGCCACAGCAGGGAAAATACAAGATCTTCATCATCGATGAGGTACATATGTTATCCCAGCAGGCATTTAATGCATTCCTCAAAACACTGGAAGAACCGCCCGCATATGCCATTTTTATCCTGGCTACCACAGAAAAACACAAGATCATTCCGACCATCCTTTCCAGATGTCAGATCTTTGATTTCAGAAGGATACAAGTCACGGATATCGTCAACCACCTCAAGAGTATTTGTGAGAGAGAGTCTATCGAGGCAGAAGAAAGTGCATTGCATATTATTGCTCAAAAGGCGGATGGAGCTTTACGGGATGCCTTGTCCATTTTTGATCGTATCATAGCCTTTTCAGGAAAACAGGTGCAGTATGACGATGTTATACGAAATCTAAATATCCTGGATTATGATTATTTTTTCAAAATGACAGATGCATTATTGACAGAAGATGCTGCTGCTGTTTTGAATACGTTTGATGAGATTTTGAGGAAAGGGTTTGATGCGGATATTTTTATCAATGGCCTTTCAGAACATCTGCGTAATTTGTTGGTTTGTAAAGATCCTCAGACCCTGAAATTATTGGAAGTAGGAGAAAAACTGCAAAAGAGATACGCGGAACAAGCGGGTATCAGCAGCAAAACTTTTTTGATGACCGCGCTCAATATTGCCAATGATTGTGATATTGAATTCAAGATGGCCAGGAATAAAAGACTACATGTCGAGATTGCCTTGCTAAAAATGACCTATATACAAAGAGCGACACAGCTTTCTGAATTGGATATGCCTGCTCAGGTGCAACAGCAAGAGCCCACTGAAAAAAAAAATCCTGAGGTCATAGCAGCTGAAAAATCTCCGGAACCGGAACCCATAGCCGACGAAAAAGTGGCCGAAGAACCCCCGACTGCTTCTCCTGAAGAAAAAACGGAAGAGGAACAACCTGTAAAGGAAGAAAAGCCTGCTCAAAAAGTTACCACCAAACATGGTGTGGAAAAAGTAGACCTGAATAACCTTCTGGCGGAGGTGAAAGGTAATGGCGATGCCAACGGAGAGGAGAAAGTAAAAAAACTCAACCAGGAAAATATTCAATCCGCATGGGATGATTATGTTTTGCAGGTTGATTCTGACAGTTTAAAGGTTACCTTAAAGAATGCCAAGCTCGAAGTAGTTGATGAGCAAATCAGGGTGACCGTTGGATCAAAACTGGCTCTGGATACCATTAAGGTAGAAACAGGACTCATCGAACATTTGCGTAAGGAACTTCGCCAAAAAGAATTGCTTTTGGATATCCAGGTGGATGAATCTCAGAAACCGGAAATCGTCAAACCACAGAAACCGCTTGATGCCAAAGGAAAATTCATCAAAATGCGCAGCCATAACCCCAATATTCAGGAACTGGCAAAGCGATTTCATCTGCGTCCGGATGAGGATTAGAAATACTAAAATGATTAACAAATCACTACTCTCGTAATCCTAAATAGTTAGTTTTTTGTTAATAATCGAAAAACCTTGTCTGATTGACCCCCATCGTTTAACTTTACCATAAACATAATTTACATCAATGACCTTAAAGAATATTTTCTGGGTAATGTTACTTGCTGCGGCAGGGGTATTTGCTTCCTGCGAATCCGATAATCCAGCGGTGACCAATGATCCGGCTAAAGAGGATCTGGTAGAACCTGTCCCATCCAATGAGGAAGCCGGGAGTGGATTGACAGAAGATTATTCCAACACCTACCGGGAAATATGGCAAAAACCGGATCTTGTATTGCAGTTATTAGGCGGCCTTAAAGGTAAAACTGTAGCGGACATAGGGGCCGGAAGTGGTTTTTTCACCTTTAGAATGGTTGAATCTGCTGATAAGGTTATTGCTATAGATGTAGATCCAAGGTTTACGAATTATCTCGACAGTGTTAAAGTCAGAAGATTGCCGGAAAGTCAACAACCTAAGCTGGAAACCAGGTTAACCACCCCGGATTCCCCTGCTTTGCAAAAGGAAGAAGTGGATGTCGTCGTTATCGTTAATACCTTTATGTATATCGATAATCATGTAGATTATCTGAGAAGGCTTAAAAAAGGACTTAAGGAGGGCGGAAAATTACTGATCATTGATTTCAAGAAAAAACGTACGCCGGTTGGTCCTCCGGGAGATTTGAGGCAACCTTTGTTTGTCATTGAAAATGAATTGTACGAAGCGGGATACAAAAATATCATTACCAATGATACGGCATTGGATTATCAATATATTGTCATCGCTGAAAAATAGATTTATCCCGGAACGTTGTCTAGTTTTTCTGAATCCAGGATGACGATCTTTCCTTCAACAATATTGATATAACCGTCTTCTTTGAATTCGGTAAGCATTCGAATAACACTTTCTTTAGCCGTACCGACCAGATGGGCCAGATCATCACGTAGTATTCTGATCTCAGTTTGCTTTTGACCGTCTTCCAAATATTTATCGTGCAGGAATAACAATGCCTTTGCAATCCGTTTTCTTACAGAGTAATATGCAAGGGTAAGCAATTGTTCCTCTTTTTCGGAAACATTATCCGCCAGCATTTTGATCATCTGAAGGGCAACATGCTGATTTGAGAAGAATAGCTTAAGGAATTCATTTTTAGGAATAACTCTTGCTTCAACGTTTTCAAGGGCAGCGGCTGCAAAATTATAAACCTTACCTTTGATCAGTGCAGAGTATCCAATAAAATCTCCTTCCTTTCGGATGTTGAGAATAAATTCTTTCCCGTATTCATTGGTTTTATAGATCTTGACTTTTCCGGAAGTGATGTAGTAGAGGTTTCTTGGCAATTTTCCTTCCTCAAAAAGTTCTTCCTTTTTTCGATAGCTTTTAATAGGGTATTCTTCGGCCAGTTTGGTCATGGCATCGTATCCTTTTTGCTCATTGATAAAGGAAATCCACGCATCCTTGGTCCTGTCGTATTTTTTCTGGAGTCTCTCACTTTTCTGGAGTCTGATCTCGATCACCCTGAGCAAGTCATCTTTCAGAAAAGGTTTAGTGATATAATCGTCTGCTCCCAGGTTCATACCTCTTCGAAAATCTGTAGCTTCCGTTTTTGCAGTGAGGAAGATGAAAGGAATATCAGCGGTTTCTGGTTTTTTACTCAAAATGTTGAGTACTCCAAAGCCGTCCAGTTTAGGCATCATCACATCACAAAGAATGAGATCCGGTTCTTCGTTGATAGCGAGTTCCACTCCTGATGTTCCATCCGCAGCGCCATAAGTTTCATAACCGTCCAATGCCAGGATCTCTTCAATATTTTCACGTACTTCTGTATTATCTTCTATGATGAGGATTTTCTTCATCTGTATAATGGTTTTGTGCTAAAAAAATGGTTTTGGCTCCTTGGCAAGAAAATCACTCCGCCAGGGGGATGGTAACAATGAAGGTTGAGCCTTTTCCTTCTTCGCTGGTAAAATTAATCTTTCCATCCATTAATTCCACGTAATTTCGGACGATATTCAACCCCAGACCAGTTCCTTTGATGTTTTCGACGTTTTTAGCTCTGAAAAAACGTGTGAACAGGTGTTTTTGTTCTTCTTTTGGGATACCGATCCCTTCATCTTTAACTTCAATAACAAGGTCGTCATTTTCTAAATAGGATCTGCAGGCGATAGTTTTATTTTCGTCTGAATATTTTATGGCATTAGAGAGCAGGTTTAACAGAATGTTCTTAAGTAACTGTTTGTCAAGACAAATGTGTTCTGTCTCAAGATCATCTACATGGTGCAGTTTTTGACCGGGTTTTAGGAGGCCCTGGGTCTGATCTACAATTTCGGCCTTAAATTCGTTGAATGAAAATTCTACAGGTTTGGCTTCTACCTTCTTTTCATCCAGTCTGCTTAAGGACAGAAAATCATTCAGGATGGTATTGAGGTTGTTGACGGCCGATTTGATCCTTTGAGTGTGTTTCAATCTTTTGTCCTGTTGGGTTGCGTCGGTGTAGGCTTCAACGAGATCGGCCGAAGACAGAATGGTACTCAATGGTGTTCGAAATTCATGAGATGCCAGAGAAACGAACCTGGTTTTCATGGCATTGAGTTCCTTTTCTTTTTCAAAAGCCTTCATGAGGTCTCTTTCACTTTTACGTAAGGCTGCCTCTACAGCTTTTCTTTCAATGATCTCATGTTCGAGTTGTTTGTTGGATTTGAGTAGTTTATTAATGGTTCTGGCCAACTCTTCGGTCCTGGTATTGACTTTTTGTTCCAGTTCTTCGTTCAGTTTTTTGATCCGGGCTTCGGCTTGTTTTACTTCGGTAAGATCGTGGATGATACCTGTGAAGGTAGTCTTGCCATTGAGGATAAACTCACTGACAGCCAGTCTGATAGGAAATAGTGTTCCGTCTTTTTTCCTGGCAGTAACTTCACGTCCGATACCAATGATTTTGGCTTGTTTACTGGAGAGGTAGTTGTTTATATATCTATCGTGATTTTCTTTGTCAGGAGAAGGCATTAAAACGCTGACATTAGATCCGATAAGATCGTCTTCAGTATATCCAAACAA
>QQUB01000099.1 GCA_008501835.1 Bacteroidota bacterium | reverse complement strand
AACAGCAGAACTCATTAATGAGATCCAGAAATATTTTGTCGAAGAAACCCGCCTGGGAATACCCATCATTCCTTTTGATGAAGCTTTACATGGACTGGTACGTGAAGAGGCTACCGCCTTCCCTCAATCCATCGCCCTTGCCGCAACCTGGGATACTGTTTTGATGGCAGATGTGGCACAGGCCATTGCCATGGAAACCAAATCCCGTGGAATCAGACAGATCCTCTCCCCTGTTCTCAATATCGCCAGGGATGTGCGCTGGGGAAGAACCGAAGAAACATATGGAGAAGACCCGTTCCTCACTACTCAAATGGGATTATCCTTTATTTCGCAATTTGAAAAAGCCGGGGTGGTTACCACTCCCAAACATTTCGTTGTCAATGTCGGCGACGGAGGTCGGGACAGTTACCCCATCCATCACAATGAACGATTGCTGGAGGAAATATTCTTCCCGGCATTCAAGGCCTGTTTCCAGGAAGCCGGAGCCTGGTCGGTGATGACCTCCTACAATTCACTGGATGGCAGGCAATGCACCGCCAACAACTGGCTACTGAACGAAAAGCTGAAGGAGGAATGGGGTTTTGATGGCTTCGTGATCTCGGATGCCGGTGCCACAGGTGGAGCCAATGTCTTGCACTTCACGGCAAAAGATTACACTGAATCAACAGATCAGGCCATTGAAAATGGATTAGACGTTATTTTCCAAACTTCGTATGATCACTATCCATTGTTTTTTGAAGCCTTTGAAAAAGGGCAGATTGATCAGGCAGCTATCGATGAAGCCGTTCGCCGGGTATTACGAGCTAAATTCAAACTCGGATTGTTTGAAAATCCATATGTGGATTCTGCAGATACCAAAAAGTGGAACGGCTCTCCGGAGCACCGTGAACTCGCCAAAAAAGCTGCCCTGAAATCCATTGTTCTACTCAAAAATGAAGATCAGGTTTTGCCCCTGAGCGAAAATCTGAATTCGGTTGCCATTATTGGAGTTGATGCTGAAGAAGCCAGACTTGGCGGGTATTCAGGTCCGGGAAATAATCCGGTGAGTATGCTTGATGGCATTCGAGAAAAGGTAGGGGAAAGCTGCACTGTTAATTACGCCCCGGGTTGTGGAAGAGAATCAATTGAATTTATACCCGTTTCTGAAGATAACCTCTACTTTTTTAAAGACGGAGAAAAGATCAAAGGCTTGCAGGCAGAATATTTCAACAACATTAATCTTGAAGGGGAACCAGCACTATCACGAACCGACCCTAATATCAATTTCCGCTGGACATTATTTTCCCCGGACCAGGAAAAAATCAACTATGATTTTTACTCTGCACGCTGGACCGGAAAACTCATTGCGCCGGAAACAGGCCAGTTCGAAATTGGCATTGAGGGGGATGATGGCTATCGATTATTCATTAACGGAAAACTTATCATCGACAACTGGCAGAAACAAACTTACCGAACCATAACCAAACCGTTCTTTTTTGAAAAAGAAAAGGAATACGACCTTAAAGTAGAGTTTCACGAAACCACCGGTAATGTCTGGCTAAAAATGATATGGAATGCCGGAGTAGAAAATTCCTGGCAAAAGGAAATACAAGATGCTGTAAGCGCTGCTCGAAAAAGTGAAGTAGCCGTTGTGGTTGTTGGCATTGAAGAAGGGGAATTTCGTGACCGGGCATTATTATCTCTTCCAGGCCATCAGGAAGCCTTGATCAAGGCTGTCGCCAAAACTGGGAAACCAACCATCGTGTTGCTCGTTGGAGGAAGTGCTATCACGATGAATAATTGGATGGATGATGTTGACGCCATTTTAGATGTCTGGTATCCCGGAGATGCCGGTGGACAAGCTGTGGCCGATGTACTTTGGGGAGATTACAATCCGGCAGGCAGACTTCCGATTACCTTCCCTGTTCATGAAGGACAATTGCCGCTTTTCTACAACCACAAACCAACCGGACGAGGAGATGATTATCTCAATCTAACCGGTAAACCATTGTTCCCGTTTGGTTATGGATTGAGTTATACGACTTTTGAGTACAGTGAATTGAAATTCGATAACCAGAAAATTGCTAATGGAGGTAAAACGAAAGTTACGTTTAAGGTGACGAACACCGGAGAATTTGATGGAGACGAAGTAGTACAATTGTATATTAAAGACCTTTTTGCATCGGTAGCAAGACCGGTAATGGAGTTGAAAGGTTTTCAAAGGGTATTTTTGAAAAAAGGGGAAACCAAGGAGCTTACATTTGAAATCACTCCCAAAATGATGACCATGCTGAATGAAAATATGGATACCGTGATCGAACCTGGTGAATTTCGGATTATGATCGGTGCTTCATCGAATGATATTCGGTTGCGGGGGATTTTGGAAGTGGTGGAGTGAAAAAATTGTCACGCAGATCACGCGGATTGGCGCAGATCTAATAGAGTTTTTTTAGCGAGCATCTGCGTAATCAGCGAGACAAAAAAATTAATTTCAGGTAAACCTATGATAATTACAGTCAAAGGCAAAGTAGTCCCCGGCCACGGCGTCGCTTCCGGAAAGGGTAACGACCCGAGATATCCGCAAGGAACTCTGGCCATGCAAAAACCATTTTTCAAAGAAAGAGGCCTGGACCTGGATCAGTTTTACAGGGGCACTATAAATGTCGACATCTCCCCGGCTACCTTCTCCATTAAAAAAGGCCGTTATTATTTTAAAAACATCAATTGGTCCTCACACATTCCGCCGGAAAATTTTTACTTTTTTGATGTGACTGTGCTTCATGATGAAAATCGCTATGAAGGGCTGATCTATATGCCTGATCCTGCCACCAAAACGGATCATATGCAGAATCCTTCGGTGCTGGAAGTCTTATTAAGGGAAAAGATCGAAGGGCTGGAAACCGGAATATCTCTTTTGCTTGAAATAAATACGGAGCAAATCAAAGTTGTTTGAAGTTTACATCTTCAAACCTATATCTTCGTCGTCTTCTGACGACATTCACCAGTTTAATACGATCGTCAAAGACAACCGAAATACAGATTTTAAGACACAGTCTTAAAATAACACCTAATTTTGAATAAATAAGGTCAAACACATCCACCAAAAAAATATTTCATTTTTTCACCCGAATCAAAAAATTATGAACCATATTATTCGAGTTTTAATTTTGCTTTTTTTTAGCAGCAACATCTCCTGGAGTCAAAGTATTGAACAACAACATATCCTGAACTCAAAACACCTTTCCGAAGACCGAATCATTTCTGTTTCTCTTCCGGCTGCGTATGAGGTAAGTGAAAAAAGTTATCCAGTATTATATGTCCTGGATGGTGAATACATCTTCAGTTACGCAAGAGGAGCGGTAGATTTTCTATCTAATGATTTTGGCTATTTGCCCGAAATGATCGTAGTGGGCATTCCCAACACTCATCGTTACAGGGACATGTACGTTACTTTCAACGAGAACGACAGCTTTTATCCCTTCATCCAATTTCTGGAAAAAGAGGTTTTCCCATTTATCAACTCCAAATACAGAACCAATGGATTTGACATGCTCTACGGCTGGTCATCTGGTTCGGCAATTTGTACCTATTTCCTGGCTACCAGACCTCAAATACTGGATGGCTATATTCTGACGGGCAGTGGTATAGGCCGCACCTCTGGAGCAACATTGGAAAAACAACTATCTGAGAATCCGTTTAAGCAAAAAACATTCCTTTATGTCAATGTCGAAGATGAGGCTCCTCGGCAAAAATCGTTTTTAAAATACCAATCAATAGTCGAATCAAGTAACGCGGATAACCTGGTCAGCAAATTTGAAATTGCAAAAAACACCGGTCACGTTCAGGCCATGAGTGTCGGGCTGTATGCCGGGTTAAAGTTCATTTTCGCCGACTTTTACATCCCAGATGAGGTGACCCTCAAAGGAGTCGAGGCCATAAAAGAGTATTATTCCTCTCTTAAGGAAGTATATGGTTTTGAATTTGATATTCCCATGGGAGCTATCAATGAATCAGCCAGTATTTTGGCAAATAATGACCAGCAATCAACAGCTATTGAACTGCTCTTGTATGGGACTAAAATCCATCCCTATTCA
>QQUB01000476.1 GCA_008501835.1 Bacteroidota bacterium | reverse complement strand
ATGCAATAGCCTGTAAGGTTTATCAAAAATTTCCTCAAGACCTAAAAAGAGTTTCTAGCAATCAAATTGCATCGGTTGACTCAATTCATCGGAATATTGCTGAGGGTTACGGAAGAAAAAGTAAACTGGAATATCTGAGGTTTTTGGATTATGCTATGGCTTCCTTAGCAGAGTTTACTTCAGGAAATCACGTTTATCATGAAGCTAAACAGATATCAAATGAAGAATTCGATACTCTTGACTGTAGATCCTATAAATTAGAAAACGGAATAAGAAAGCTAATAATAAGTATCAGGAAAAAAAGAAATCAGGATTGGAACGACACCTATGAAACGAAAGAACCGAGAATGGAATATCCGATAATTTCAGATTCAAAAGAAACAGAAAAATGGGAACAATGGAATGAAGTAACTGGTTAAACAATCATCCAGCTATCCAGTTCATCCATTATTCCAACAAAAACCGTTCATTGACAGATAGTAAAGAACACTGGCCTCTTTGAGGTCAGTTTCGACAGGCAGCTTGCTGTCTTTAGATAAACCTGGTAACGGGGATAAATCCGGTTGCAGAACACACTGCACCGGAGACTTTCATTGGAAAGTTTGAGCAAGCAAACAACTATCATGTTACGTCCAGGCACCCAGGGGCGACCGCTGAGGGTGCGAGGGACGAACATAACATGCTAAGGACGGCATGTTTGAGGAGGAGACTCCAATAGGGAAAGTTGGAGAATACCGGTGACGGCAAAGCTATCCACTTTGTTGATCGCTGGGTTCAGTATCAGGGATAGGTGTCCGGTAACGGATCGTTATCCTGAAGTACGGTGAACCGGGAGGTTCACAGGAAGGAGCCAGGTATTCTGTGGGCGAAAATCCACGGATCCATTCCGGGACGCTTCTTCCAAAAGTCCAGACTCGTTTAACGCGAATGTAGCTCAAAGGTAGAGCATTAGACATGAAATCTAAAGGTTGTGGGTTCGACTCCCATCGTTTACAACAGTTAAGCAAAAGTCCCGGACGTAGTGATGTAGTAGTTGCCTAAACCCATTGCAAAATATGGGCTGTGAATTTCCGCAAGAAATTCGCAGGTGGTGCACATTCTTTCAGGCCGGCTTCGAAGCATGCTTCGGGGAACGCCTGCTTAATGGAAGGAGGACCAACCTCCCTTGTGCAAAGTGCGGACGTTAGAGCCGCTATGCAGTCCAGGTCTAAGGTGCCGATCAATCACTATGTAGTTTTTTTGAAACAATGTTTCGGAAAAACCAACTGGCATCAGGTAAGTACTCCGCAAGGGCGACCGGGCGGAGTGGATAAGGAGGGAACACTGTGCTGCAAACACAGTCATAATCCACCGAAAGCTTACCACACAAAAGCTGTAATCCCAGGCTCTTTTTATCCTGTCCCCGCCTATGCTGAGAGCCAGGCAGGGACAGGATAATAAATTACTAACCTTTCAATTCTTCTTGTTTGAGATATTCATCCAGGAACTTAAGGATTTTACTATAAGCTTCTATTCTGTTTTCTTTTTTTACAAAACCATGACCTTCATCAGGGAAAAGCACATATTCTACGGGTACATTGTTTTTCCGGGCTGCTTCAACAATTTCATCAGATTCAGCCTGGAGTACTCTAGGATCCTGGGCTCCTTGTAATACCATCACAGGTTTTACAATCTTATCAGCATGGAACAAAGGTGAAATATTGTATAAACGCACTGAATCGGTGGCAGGATCTCCCATTTCCTCATAAAGTGCATCCTTGAAAGATTCCCACCAGGGAGGAATGCTTTTTAGGGTACGTAACCAATTGGTTACCCCGTACAAATTCACTCCGACCTCAAATTCTTCCGGATGACTTGTCAAAGCTGCCATGGTCATAAAACCTCCATAGGAACCTCCCATGATTCCAATTTTATCTCCATCAATATAATCCAGCGTAGCCAGATAATCCTTTGCCTTAACACAATCCATCAGATCTCCTTCCCCATGGTTTTTGTTATCCATCATGAAAAAGGTTTTTCCATAACCTGAACTTCCCCGGTTGTTTACAGCATACACTGCATATCCATGATTTACCAGGTATTGCGTCAATGCTGAATAACTTTGCCGGGATTGACCACCTGGACCTCCATGAACAGAGACAATCGCCGGTACGGGATTATCCTTACTAGCTCCCTTAGGTTTGTAAAATATCCCGGGTACTTCCAAACCATCAAAAGACTCAAACCTGATTACCTCAGCAGTGACAAGGTCTTTTTCATTAATTTCCTTGTTGAGCGTATTAGTCAATTGCTTATGCTCACCTGTTTCAATATCAAAAACAAAAAGGTTACTTGGTGAGGAAGAACTCCCCACATAAAAGGATACCTTGTTTTCACTCCTGGAAATATTAACAGAGGTGATATCACCATTCTCAAATTGTGGAAAATCAACAGCATTCCCAGTTTCCATATTTTCCACCTTCACCACAGTTTTACCGTCTTCATTAATACCAATTACCCTGTATTTTCCATTATGTGAAAAATAGGCATACCAAATGTCCCAACTCTCTTCCAGGATCTTTGTTTTTTCACCCGCTTCAAATTCATATTTCACCAGATAAGTAAACTCACTGCCAACATTGGTCGTATAGTACAAAGCTGAATTATCCTTTGCAAAATCAGCAGGATTATAGGCACCCTGCTCTTCAGAGATTTTACTCATCTCTCCACTTGTACGGTTATATAAAAACAACTCATTATCATTAGTATTGATAGGTTTTGTCAATGCCATGAAATTCTTGTCATCAGATATTCCGCCAAACCCCAGGGCCTGGTCATTCTGATAGATCATATCCGATGTGTAACCATCTATTTGCATCTCATATACATCCATCAATTGTGGATTTCTCTGATTGCTCCCATAGAAAAAACTCTTGCCATCATGAGCCCAACCGTAAAAAACCGCCCTAGCATTTTCCCCCGGCGTCAATTCTTGTGATGTACCGTCTTCATTTCTCACAAAAATGTGGTAAATCTCGTTCCCGTCATTATCACTTCTGTATAGGACACGGTCATCTTCCGGAAAATAGGAAATTGTAAAAATGGATTGATCCGTTGATTCTGTTAGAGGCTGTAATTCACTTTGTCCGTCAATGGCAACAGTATAAGCATTAAAAATACCCGTCTGGTCACTTGATACCAGGATATCACTTTCATCAGGTGAAAAGCTCCCCCCAAAAACGGAGAGGTTGTTCATAAATTGTTCAATAGTGTAATGTTGTGTGACTTTTTCGTCTTCTTCTTTAGCTTCAGTGCAACTTACAAGTAACGAAAGAATAATAAAATAGAAAGGAATTTTTCTCATATCATATGGATTTTGATTGATTTGATAAAAGTGAATATAATAAATGACCTTAACTCCTGATCATTAAGGCATTGAAATCGTGGGGTTTCCTAGACTAACGTTGCTTTTTTTTGGATTAAATGGAATTCATCTGCTTTGTAAACGAGAAACAAAAGATACCCCAAAAGAATAAACAGTCAGCACCGAAGCCAAAACAATCATGGACATATACACCATCTCCGGTAACACAAACGGGGCCAATAAAGCACTCATGATCAACACCGCAATGATTTTAGCAAACCTTGTTCCTTTTTCTTCTTTACCTTCTAAGCCTGATAATTTTAAAGTCAATACATACAAATAACGAAGAAAACCAATAAACAAAATCCATACACCTACTCTACCATCCAGGTACCAGTAGGTAGACAAAAATGCCACAAAAAAAGCATCGGTTTCCATATCCAGGTAAGCACCAAATTCAGTAGTCTGACCCAATTTCCTGGCTAAATACCCGTCCAGGCCATCTAAACATAATGCAATTAGAAAAAACGGGAAGCAATAAACCGGATTCCAAGAATTCAGAAGCACCCCACCTGTCAGCATCAATAAAAAGCGGAAGATAGTCACCCAATTCGCATACCCGCCGAATGGCTTGAAGTTAGCCAACAATTGCTCATGCAAATAGATATAAATGAAAAAGGAAAGTGCCGTACCAATAATCAAAGTTTCTACCCTTTGGAACACAATGGAAAA
>QQUB01000293.1 GCA_008501835.1 Bacteroidota bacterium | reverse complement strand
TACAGTGTGACCGTCACTGATGCAAACGGATGCCAGTGCAGTGATGAAGTTACCCTTTCAGTGATGCCTACTCCTGTGGTCGAAATTGATGGAGAGCCCATTATTTGCAGAGGAGAAAGTGCTTCCCTAACGGCAACCCTTGGCATGAGCAATTATTTATGGAATACCGGTGATCAGACGGCGTCTATTGCCATCTCTAATGGTGGAAACTATGAAGTGGAAATAACGGACCAAAACGGATGCATTGGTACGGGTAACTTCCTGGTACAGGAATCCGATATCGAAGTGGAGCTGGAAACTCAGGACCCGGCATGTTTCGGAGATTCTGACGGTTTTATCAGGATTGATGACGTAAAGGGTGGATTGGCTCCTTACCGCTATAGTTGGGATGGTGGCCTATTCGGAACTACAGACATGTTGGCTTCACTTGGAGCCGGAGTTTATAACCTGACTGTTTTAGATGAAGCTGGATGTGAAGTTGAGCAGGAAATTACCGTTTATGAGGGGTTTGATATTTATATGGATCTCGGAGAGGACCAATCACTGCTTCTGGGAGAATCGATTGCTATTAATGCTCTGGTCAATGTTCCAGAATCGGAAATTGTTTCACTAACCTGGGCTCCTGAGGGCATTACCGAATGCCTGAATTGTCTCGAATTTGATCTAACCCCATTGGCTACCACAACCATTAGTGCTTTTGTTGAGGATATTCGAGGGTGTAAAACAGAACATGAGATAACTATTATCGTTGACAAAGAGCGGGAGGTTTTCATCCCCAATGCTTTCTCACCCAATGACGACGGCGTTAACGACCAATTGGTCATCTTCGCTGGCAAGGATGTCGCTTCCGTCAAAAGCTTCCGGATTTTCAATCGTTGGGGAAGCCCTGTTTTTGAAATGACCGACTTCCAACCTAATGATCCGGCATACGGCTGGAATGGAAAGACTACTCAAATGATGAATTCAAGCACCTTTATTTATGCTGCGGAAATCGAATTCATCGATGGGGAAACGAAGATGTTTACGGGGGATTTTGTATTGCTTAAATAAAGAAATAAACACATAGGCACCTAGTTCAAAAAGAGTTTTTAGCTCTTCGTGAACTATGTGCCTATGTGTTTAAATTTTTCCCGATATTTACCCAATGTCAGAAAGAAAATTCTTCGCATTGGGTACGGGAAGCCAGGCTCCCACCCGCACGCGCAACCAAAACGGGTATTTCCTTCGATGGGACGAGCAGGGTATTCTATTCGACCCAGGCGAAGGCACCCAGCGCCAGATGATCTATTCGGGTGTATCTGCCAATTCCATTACCAAAATTTTCATTTCTCATTTTCATGGCGACCATTGTCTTGGTCTGGCTGGAGTACTGCAACGGTTATCCTTGGATAATGTTCCTCACCCTGTCGAAGTTTATTTCCCGGCTTATGGAATCGATTATTTCCGTCATCTGAGTCAGGCCTCTGTTTATTATGGTCGTGCCGAAATCATTGCCAAACCCTTTGACTCTCCGGGAGTTCTGTTTGAAAATGACCGGTTTATCATTTCTACACTTCCACTCGATCACACTGTTGAATGCTGGGGATTCCGTTTGCAGGAAAAAGACGGGGTTAGTTTTCAAACTGAAAAACTGGAAGCTCTTGGTATAAAAGGTCCAATGGTCGGACAACTTAAGAGAGCAGGACAGATCACCTTGGAAGATAGAACCATAAGTCTTGAAGAAGTCACTGTACAAAAGAAAGGGCAGATCTTTTCCTTTGTACTTGACACCCGGCCCTGCAGCAATGCAATTGAACTGGCCAGTAATGCGGATATGTTGCTTTGCGAAGCTACTTTTTTAAATGAGCATGAAAAAGAAGCCAGGGAGTACGGACATATGACTGCGGCTCAAGCTGCTACGATTGCTGACGAGGCTAAGGCCAGGTTGTTACTACTGACTCACTTCTCCCAACGATATACCAATATGGATGGATATCATTCAGAAACAAAACCAATTTTTGAGAATGTTGTTTGTTTAAATGATGGAGATATCGTGGAGGTCCCGTCAAGAAACAAAAATTAAAGAAGAGGGTTCAAAGTTCCAGGCATACTACTGGATATGAAGGTTGAAACGAAAGAAAAAATGTACCCCGCTGGCGGGGTCGGGTCAATGGAGAAAAGGAGACTTTTCCCATGATCCGGGGGTGGAATCTATGCCAGAAGCGGTTCCACCCCCGATTTTAAGTCAAAAAGTTTACACTTTCCGACTTAAAACCGACCCCGCCAGCTAGGTACATCAAAGGCTCATTTTCACTAGTATGAGTCCCTGGTTTAAGGTTCCAGGTGTTTTTGGTTTTCATGCATTAACAGGATTTTGGATCCACTTAAAGGTATTATTCTCATCGGCAAACAGAGATCATTGTGCACCAAAAACTAATTTTCATACTATTCTTATCATTCCTTTGCCTACCAGCTATGGGACAGTCGCACTATTCCATCTCCGGAAAATCTATTCAAGAATTAAAAAGTCCCATCACTGCTTCTTTAAAAATTTCCTCAAAAAAATTTGTTTTCCCATCAATAACTCCTGTTTCAGAGCTGCAGGAATTTCCTTCTCTTAAGCAAAAACTGCTCGCTCCCTATAGCGTTAAAGACCTCGCCTTTTTTTGCCGCCTTGAAGTTAAACTGGAAAAGAAAATCGGGTTGCCTTTTAAGTTCCGTTTGGGTGAAGTCCAATACACCGAAAGAATGGAAGGAAAATATTGACATTTTTGCCTGAATTCAAAAAATCCATTTTTTTCATTTTTTTTGATTTTTCCTTTATTTTTTGATAAAAACAGCTAAATTTGACTTCAAATTCAGTTAAATAGTAGTTTTTTGTGTAAAATTTCGCATTTCTAGCGCAAAAAACGGCAATTTTAAAATATCTCGAAAAATTTAATATGTAAATTTTTGCCTCCAAAAACTATCATAATCATCGATAAATTGCCTCCTGAATAAGACCACCTTTTTGCACTAAAATGTTCTGCTAACCAAGTTTTACCATAAAGAAAAAATGAAGTGGGAAAGCCACCTCATAATGGGTTTTATTTTATTAATTTATTCAACATCAAATATCAATGAGCCATTCTAGATTTAGTGCCATCAACACCATTCTATCAAGAACGGACGCTGATTCCGTAACTGTAGATGGAAAAAGCGAAAAAATTTCCTCATATTTTGGCAGCCACGTTTTTAACGATGACGCCATGAGAGAGTACCTCACGGAAAAAGCCTATAAAAGCGTGAGAGAAGCCATCGACGCCGGAGCTAAGATCTCCAGAAAAGATGCAGATGTAGTTGCCGAAGCCATGAAAAGGTGGGCAATGGACATGGGAGCTACCCACTTTACCCACTGGTTCCAGCCGCTTACCGGACGTACTGCAGAAAAGCATGATTCATTTTTCACGCTCAAGCCTGACGGAAGAGTACTTGAAAAATTCAGCGGTAGTGAATTGGCTCAACAGGAGCCGGACGGTTCTTCCTTCCCTGGTGGTGGCCTCCGTTCTACCTTCGAGGCTCGTGGTTACACCGCATGGGATCCATCTTCTCCAGCTTTCCTAATTGAAATGAGTGATGGAATGACCCTTTGTATTCCAACTATCTTCGTAACCTATAGCGGAGAAGCCCTGGATTATAAATTGCCTCTCCTGAAATCCCAATCATTCCTTGAGCAGGCAGCCATTCCTGTTTGTAAGATCTTTGACCGCAAGGTAGACAAGGTTTATGTTACCCTTGGATGGGAACAGGAATACTTCCTCATTGATGAAGCGTTGTACTACGCTCGTCCTGACCTGGTAATGACCGGTCGTACCCTGCTCGGAAAACACAGTCCAAAAGGACAGCAGCTTGATGACCATTACTTTGGCACCATACCACAAAGAGCCTATGCTTTTATGCGTGACCTGGAGATCGAATGCCACAAACTGGCCATTCCAATTACCACCAGACACAATGAGGTTGGACCAGGACAGTACGAATTTGCACCGATGTTTGAACATGTCAATGTAGCTGTTGATCACAACCAGCTCTTGATGGACCTGATGGACCGTGTAGCTCAGAA
>QQUB01000505.1 GCA_008501835.1 Bacteroidota bacterium | reverse complement strand
GTATTGCCATGTCGGGTAAAAAAACCATTGCCATAGGTATGGACCTCAGGAAGCCAAAATTATCTACTTATATCGGTCAGCAAAACCTGGGGAAAGGCCTGACAAGTTATCTTGTTGGTGCTGCGGAAAAGGAGGAGATTATCAATACTACCGAGTTACATGAGAATTTCTACTTTATCAATGCTGGCCCAATTCCGCCAAATCCGGCAGAGTTATTAATGCAGGACCGGTTAGATGAACTAATTGCCTATCTTAAAACACAGTTTGATATAATTTTCCTTGATACTCCTCCCGTTGGACTGGTAACGGATGCTTTGTTGGTCAACCGATTTGTTGATATAAGCTTGTTTGTAGTCAGGATCGGACATACCAAAAAAGGATTGATGAAGGTCATCGAAGACATATATCAGCAAAAGAAACTCACCAATCCGGGGATTGTAATGAATGGTTTGAACAAGAAGAGTAACTATGGATATGGATATGGATATGGTTACGGATACGGTTACGGGTACGGGTATTATGAGGATTAAACCATTTAGGAATAAAATCGCAGTAACTGTATGACATATTTAATTGCTGAAATCGGTCAGGCACATGAAGGAAGTCTAGGTATACTACATTCCTACATTGATGCTTTGGCTGAGACAGGGGTTAATGCCATTAAATTCCAGACACATATTGCCCATGCAGAAAGCAGTCTTGAAGAGCCTTTCAGGGTGAAATTCTCCTACGAAGATGATACCCGATATGCTTATTGGAAAAGAATGGAATTTACTTTGTCACAATGGAAAGCAATCAAATCCCATTGTGATGAGGTTGGCTTGGACTTTTTAAGTTCTCCTTTTAGCAATGCAGCTGTCGATTTACTTGAAGAAATTGGAGTAACACAATATAAAATCGGATCAGGTGAGGTTAACAATTTCCTGCTTTTGGAAAAAATCGCGAGGACCGGCAAACCCTTGATCCTTTCATCTGGCATGAGTTCTTTTTCCGAATTAGATGAATCCGTCAGGTTCTTAAAAGATCATGGTGTGCCTTTTTCTATTTTGCAATGTACCACAGCTTATCCCACCAAACCAGAAAACTATGGATTGAATGTGATTCAGGATTTAAAGCAAAGGTATGGGGTTAAGGTTGGTTTTTCTGATCATTCTGCCCGTGTGGAAGTAGGAATTGCAGCCGTTGCCCTGGGTGCTGAAATTTTAGAATTTCACGCTGTTTTTGACAGGAAGATGTTTGGTCCTGATGCGAAATCTTCTCTCACCATGAAAGAGATTTCTTTTTTGGTTGAAGCCGTAAAGAACGTTAAAGCCAGTCTGGATCATCCTGTCGATAAGGAGGACAATCTTGCTTTCAGCGAATTAAAAAATATCTTTGAAAAGAGCCTGGCTGTAAACAAGGATTTACCGGAAGGACATACCATTTCATTTGATGATCTGGAAGCCAAAAAACCTAAAGGGCATGGAGTCCTGGCCGGTAATTATAAAGTTGTAATTGGAAAAAAATTGAACAAACCATTAAAAGCCTGGAGCTTTTTAACTGATAAAGACCTGATTGATTAATGAAGAGAAAAATTTGTGTTGTAGTAACTGCAAGACCGTCTTATAGCCGAATAAAAACAGCTTTACAAGCCATAAAGGAACACCCTGATTTGGAGTTGCAGTTGGTTGTGGCCGGTTCTGCGTTGTTAGGCAGATATGGTACAGCCGTGGATTATATCGAGGCGGATGGATTTGAAATCAATGAAAAGGTTTTTATGGTTCTGGAGGGAGAAAATCCCACTACCATGGCTAAAACCACTGGCATTGGAGTTATGGAATTAGCTAATGTATTTTACATGCTGGAACCTGATGCAGTCGTTACCATTGCCGATAGATTTGAAACGATTGCTACGTCAATTGCAGCAGCTTATCAAAATATTCCTTTGATACATATTCAGGGTGGGGAAGTAACGGGGAATATAGATGAAAAGGTCAGACATGCCAATACCAAACTTGCTGATATTCACCTGGTGGCCAGTGAAGGGGCCAGAGAAAGAGTGATAAGGCTGGGGGAGGACCCGGCCAAGGTGTTTAATACTGGTTGTCCGTCAATTGACATAGCCAGACAAATTCAGGATAGTCCTGCCCTGGATTTTGATCCCGTTGAGAAATACGGAGGTGTTGGAAGTGAGGTGGATTGGAAAAACGGATACATTGTGGTCATGCAACATCCAGTTACAACAGAATATCATCAGGCACGAAAACATGTGGAACAAACGCTTATTGCCGTAAAGGAACTTGATTTGCCTACTTTTTGGTTCTGGCCCAATGTGGATGCTGGATCAGACGGCACCTCGTCGGGGATCAGAGCCTTCAGGGAACTTCAGTCTCCTACCAATATCCGGTTTTTTAAAAATATGGAACCGGATGATTTTCTGAGGTTATTGAAAAATTCCAAATGCCTGATCGGTAATTCCAGCGTTGGGATTCGGGAATGTGCTTTCCTTGGTGTTCCTGTGGTTAACATTGGTTCACGTCAGACCGGCCGGGATCGAGGCCGGAATGTTTTGGATGTTGGACAATACAATTCAGAAGAGATCAAAAGAGCGATTCAACAACAATGGCAACTCAATGGATCAACAGGAGAAAACCTATATGGCGATGGTCAGTCCGGTTCAAGAATTGCTGATGTTTTGGCAACGGTGGATTTGACTTTCCATAAAACTATTACCTATTAATGAGGATTTTAGGAGTTATACCCGCCAGAGGGGGAAGTAAAGGCATTCCAAGGAAAAACATCAAGATCCTTGCAGGAAAACCTTTATTGGCCTACACCGCAGAAGCCTCCCTGGGATCCGCTTTACTGGATAAGGTAGTCTTGAGTAGTGATGATTCTGAGATCATGAAATTGGGAAAGAAATTGGGACTGGAGGTACCTTTCTCCCGGCCTGATCATCTGGCCCAGGATTCAACTCCCACCTTGCCTGTAGTGCTCCATGCCTTGGAGTACTATGAAAGCATGGGTGAATATTTTGATGCGGTATGTTTGTTACAGGTAACCACACCATTTAGAACAGTAAAATTCATAGATGAGGCCGTGCGGAAATTTTCCGCTGAAGGTTCAGACTCTTTGGTCTCTGTAAAGGAGGTACCTCATCAGTTTAACCCTCACTGGACTTTTAAGGTCAATAATTCCGGTTTTTTGCAGATTGCCACAGGAGATCAGGAAATCATTTCCCGAAGACAGGAATTACCCAAGGTTTTCCATAGGGACGGAAGTATTTATCTCACCAAAACTGAAGTTTTAAAAAATCATCAGTCTCTTTACGGTAAAACGATTTCGTATATCTTATCACCAGAATCCTCATTTGTGAACATAGATTCAGTAGAAGATTGGGAACAGGCCGAATTACTGGCTGCCCAATGGACCCTGAATGGTTAATTTGGAATGGATAAACAATCATTAACAAGGTTGAAAATCAATACCTACAGTAATTATGCATTGCTGTTCATAAGAATGTTGGTATCCATAATAACTATTCCATGGTTGTTGAAGGGGTTTGGGGAAGTTGGCTACGGAGTCTTTACCCTTGCCTTTGGACTGCTGGCATCATTTTCTTTTCTGGAGCTTGGGGCAGGTAAAACCATCCTGAGGTTTGGAGGAGAATACCGTGCGGATCGGAATAAGGCGAAATTTAAGGAAGCAGTTAATGTAGCTGTAAATCTTATTGTTTATGCTACGGGAGCATTGGTGCTGATCTTGCTGCTTATCGCGATTTTTCACCGACAATTATTTACCATATCGGAACTCTCTTTTGAGGAGAGTTTAGCTGTTTTTTTACTGGCTACAGGGTTTGGAGCGATTGTCTTTTTCGAAATCATCACTACCAATTTGTTACATGCCTTTGAAAACTTCTGGCAGCGTAATATTCTTCTCCTTGTCAAAACAATTTTATTGCTTTTCCTGGCATTTATGGTAGTCAATGAAAAATTCGATTTGGTCCATTATGCGGGGTTCGTGCTTGCCGTGGAAGTGTTCTTTTTTGCAGGAGACTGGGTACTTATCAAACGAAACCAAAGTAGTCCGCGATTAGGGTTTCGATT
>QQUB01000942.1 GCA_008501835.1 Bacteroidota bacterium | reverse complement strand
AAGTTGTTGTTTGAGAATAAATGATAAAATAGAAGGGAGCACCTAACATTGTATATGACGGTTATGTCCAGCAAAAGCTGGTCACGACGCATATACGAGGCCGTTCTCCTCAATAAAAAAGATACACTGAACCAAGTCTCCTGGAAAAACCGTTATATTAGTAACTAAACAATCAAAGATGAATTGACTGGAAGAACATAAGGAAGAATTAAAACAGGTTTGTCTCGACTTTGAAGTTGACAAATTATACGCTTTTGGCTCAATTCTGACTGATAAATTTAGCCCATCCAGCGATATAGACTTTATTGTTTCCATCTCTTCTTCTGATCCCCTTGAATATGCCGAAAACTATTTTGACTTAAAGTTTGCCTTAGAAAATATCTTCAAAAGAAAAATTGATCTGCTTGAGCAAAAAGCAATAAAAAACAAGGTGTTCCAGAAATTGGTTAATCAGAAAAAAAAGCTCGTTTATGCAAGAAGAACTCCAAGTTTGGCTTGAAGATATTGAAAAAGCAATATTAGAAATAAATGAATTCCTCCCTGAACCCAGAATTTTCACCGAATTTCAAAAAGATCTGAAAACAAAAAGAGCGGTTGAGAGAAATATAGAAATTATCGGTGAAGCAATGAGCCGGATTTTAAAAACCTATCCTGACATCTCCATAAGCGATTCAAGAAAAATCGTAGATACGAGGAACCGGATCATCCATGGATATGACTCCGTATCGGATGATGTAATCTGGCTTATTGTAATAAAGTATCTACCTATTCTTCATAAGGAAATAATTGATTTAAAAGGGAAGAACTGAGGAGAACATTGGCTATGATGCAATGGCTTTGAGTATTCCCGTTTGAAATTTTATTAACTTTAGCAACGGTTTCCCTCCCCCAACAACATCCCGGCCTGGCGCCAGTGCTCATAGCCTTACCCGTAAGCACCAATTTTATGTCGACCAACCATTAGAAATATGACAGCAGTAAAACTATTCCCAACGATAGAAGAAGTATTCGTTGACAACAATGAGCAAAACAGTAAACATTTTATGCCAATTGCTTCCATAGACCTTTCTTATATTGACAAATCATTAAGCGGACAAATTCATTTAGTTTATTACAATAATGACCCATATTGCCAAGAAACAGCTGAATTTTCAAACGAATATTGTGACGACTACAAAGCATCATTTGACATATTTGAAGATAAATATGTATTCAAAGCGGACTTTGGATTTTTTAAGACAAATGAAAACTGGATTGAATGGTTAGAAAAGGGAAGGAAGTCTTACGAAGAAAACTTAAATACATATAGGGTAGAAAAGAACTTGGACATTTCAGAAGTTATAACAAACTTAGGTGAACAACCAGATTGGATGCAAGACGATGAATGGCCAACTAATCAGCAAGGGGAGAAATTAACTTTTATATGCCAAGTTTGGTCTGGAGACTTTGTAAGTGACTATTGTGAAGAAGAAATATTCTTGTTCTATGACAAGACAAATAAAATGGCAGTGCAAATTCATCAAGTTGACTGACCAAAAAAACTGGTGCTAACACGGGTTTTGCGGCTGGCGGGCTTCCGTGTAAATTTGAAGCTTTGTGCTCCGAAACCCGCCCGAACGCAAAGCCCGAAAACGTTAAGTATTTTTAAATAATTGCTTACAAACTTTTTTACAATGATGAAGAAAACAATTTCATATTTGGTTATAGTTCTTTTAGGCATAAGTTCTCTTGTGGCTCAGGAGGGCCCGGATTCAAAAGCAAAAGAGTATTTGGAAATACTTAGTGAAAAAAGCAACAGTATCAAGGCATTTGAAATTGAATTCGAATCGAAAATTGTGAATACTGCTGAGGATATCAATATTGTTCAGGACGGTAACATCAAGGTTAAAGACAATAAATACAACTTGAAATTTGACGATTCTCAAATCATCGTTGATGGGGAAGCGATGTATACCATTAGCGAATGTGAGGCGTATATCCACGATATGCCCGAAGAAAACGTACTTAACCCTTCGAATTTATTTGTCATTGACAAGGCTGATTTCCAATATAAGATGGTGAAAGAAACTACTCTCGATGGAAAAGACGTGGCCATTATCGAATTATTCCCCAAAGACCCAAAGAATGCTCAATTCATCTCGATCACATTGACCATTGACAAGAACAAGATGGAGCCTTATATCATAAAGGTGAACGGGCGAGAAGGAAATGTTTACCATTACAAGATCAGGAAGTTTATCCCGAATGCAACATTTTCAGACAGACACTTCAAATTTGTACAGTCCGATTACCCTTGTGTTGAAGAAGCAACTGATCTAAGAGAAGGTTAACGACAGAAAACTTTATTCAATCAAGACGGCGGGGAGAGCTGTTAAGCAAAGTTTCGCGGAGAAAAGCAACCAAAACTGCGGCTCTCAGCGCTTCTCACGCGGTCCTCCCGACATTTCATGTACGGGATGGATCATCTGCGGTATAGCCCTATCGTTTCGCACCAAGAAAATATTTGATTTAAAGTAGTTCTGTTCACATACTATTGTTTTCCCATTTTTTCATCACATGAAAATACGAACGTGTAAGACATATCTTAGGGGTGCTGTTTGAAACCAGAATAAATTTCAAATGATAGAACTAAAAAAGAAAGATTATTCAAAAGTTATCGACACCTTGAAAAAAGTGCAGATAAATAACCTATTCGCACGTGCAGTAGTTGAAAATCACATATCGGGAAAGGTCTATGTTGATAATACAGTCAGCCCCACAACCTTCTATGTGGTTCACCCATATGGAATGTCTTTGCTGCTAGGAAAACACGACAATGAAAATTTCAACAAAGCTTTTAAAGACCATGCATTAAACAAGAACAACACCCGAAATACGCACGAATGGATGCAGGCTTTTCCAAATAGCTGGCATGAAGAACTGGAAACATTGTTTTCGGATTGTTCCATTAAATCTTCAGAGAACAAGAACAAACTAACAACGAATATCGTAGAACTGAACACAAGGGTGAATTTCCAATTCAATCAAAAAAAATATAGTGCCCTAAAAAAGGAAATAAGGGTATCTAAAAGTCATACAATCAGGACGACCGAGAAAGAATTTAAGTCAATGGAAGGCGCTGTCATTCCCTTATATTTTTGGGATAATGCCAACGATTTTCTTACCAATGGTATCGGATTTAGTACATATTCTGATGAAGAATTGGCTTGCACCGCCTTTGCCTCATGTCTAATGGATAATTTTCTGGAGTTGGGCATGGAAACCATTCCAAAATTTCGTGGAAAAGGATTTGCCCGATATACTTGCAGCATACTTATTGATTACTGTTTAGAAAATGGTTATGAACCTGTATGGGCCTGTAGTTTGGAAAATACAGGTTCTTACCAATTAGCCAAAAAGCTTGGTTTTGATGTTGCGCTGCAAATACCTTATTACCGATTGAGTAAATAAAAAATAACAACTCAAGGGTATGTTTTGTAAACTCCATTTTCGTACTCGCCGAACCTGTCTTCCTGGTCAGGCAAGATTCATTCGGCTAGTCGCACCGAATGAATTCGGTGAGTACGGCTAATTTTTAATTGCCTACCAACCATATGCAGTGGACCCGACTCCAAATGGCTTAAGTCCAGCTTAGAGCTTATTCAATAATTTGAATAATAAACAACTTACCTGCGGTTTACTTGTCCTTGTGGATGGTAAACCGCTATTTTTATGTAACAATTAACAAGTACCTGATAAATAAAACAATAAAGAATGCACAACATACTTTTCACCTCAGCTTTTATTCTTCTTTTTATTTCGGGAACCTTTGGACAAACATTGTTTTATGAGAATTTCGAAGAGGGCCTTGCTAATTGGAATTACCAGGAACCTGGGATTGCTCAAATAATTGAAACAGAGGATTCAACTCATAAATCAGTACTGAAGCTTACGCCAAACAGATCAGCTGAGTGTGTTTTAGTCAAAGATTCTGATCAATGGGATAAAATTGTGATAAAGGGCGAGGCTTTATTTCCAACTGAGCTCCACGATTATTTGGGGCTCGTATACAAGTATCATGAAGCAGACAGAACTGACTTCGGCTGTAT
>QQUB01000036.1 GCA_008501835.1 Bacteroidota bacterium | reverse complement strand
ATACCCTAATTTGATTTTTTGGAAAAAAATCTTAAAAAATGAAAAAGGGACTAAAGAACTTATTAATCCTTGGGTTAATTGGTGTAATAGTAGGTGCCGGAGTTGTTTATTATGTTTTTAATAAACCCCATCGTAATGTTGAGAAAGAAACTCCTGCTTTTATTATGACAGCTAATGAGTTATTCAATGAATACAACGCAAATGAAGAGGCTGGAAACCTGAAATTTGGAGATCAGGTAATCCAGGTTTCTGGTCCTATTGTCGATATTTCGAACGAGGGAGGTGAAATTTCTCTTGTATTAAGCGACGAAATGGAGGCAGTGAACTGCGCTCTTGATAGTATGATGATTGTTAATAATAAATCATTGGTTGAGGGGCTGGCAATAGGAGATACTATAACCCTTAAAGGAAAATGTGATGGATTTGACATGATCATGGGCGTTGTACTCACTCGCTGTTTTATTATCGAGTAGTATTAATTTGAAAAGTTAGACCCAATCGATATCGATCCAGGGTAGTTCAGTACTCCTGGATCGATTTTTTTTAAACCTTTTTCCCGAAAGTCCTTATAGTAACATACAAAACAACCAGTCCTGCCAGTAAAATAATGGTATTTAATAACCAGCTTCCTCCCAAGACTGCAGATAGTGTAGCTGCTACAATACTTACTGATCCCACCGTTAAAGCATAAGGCAATTGAGTCCTAACGTGTTCGATGTGCTTACAATCTGAAGCAAGAGAACTAAGGATCGTCGTATCAGATATTGGAGAACAATGATCCCCCAGAACAGATGCAGCTAATACAATAGAAATCACGTTTAATAAAATCTCGAGAGAAGCGGCAGAATCCATACCCGAACTTTGGCAAACAGCCCAGGCGGTAGGAATAGCAATTGGATAAAGAATTGCCATAGTGCTCCAGCTGGAACCTGTCGAAAATGAAATCAAGGCAGCCAGTACAAAAATAATTGCCGGAAGGATATAAGGATTGATGCTATCGGCCAGGGCAGAGGTAATAAATTCTGCGGTATGCAGATCATCAGTAGTTCCTGCCAGGGACCAGGCGAGGGTCAGAATAATGACGGCCGGTAACATTGTCTTAAAACCGGTGGTCATAGTATTGATGGAATCGGACAACTTCATGATGCGTTGCCCGATAGTCATGAAAATGGCCAGGCCTAAACCACTAATCGAGGCCCATATCAAAGCGACGTAGGAATCGGCCGCTCCAATAAGTTTACCTAATTTGAGGAAAAAACCACTTTGCCCTTCATCAAATAATACAGCCATATTTCGCCAGACCTCTCCCCAGCTGTGGGCAGTAATACCAAGGTCAGCAAGACTGCTTCCGATAGAAGACATACCAGTATCAATAAGACCAAAAATAGTCATGAATATCACTACAAGTACCGGAATTGCTGCATTAAACCATTTCAGCGGTGCATTTTTGACAGGGGTGAGATCTTCCAGTTCTTCCGTTAGACCAGTCTCCGTTTGAGGAGGAGCGATTTGACCAGTCTCTAAAGCCCTTTTCTCAGCCCTTAACATTGGACCAAAGTCCCTGCCCATCCTGACAAGCATCACAATGAAAATAAGCGTCAGTACAGGATAAAAGGAGTATTTCAATGACATGAAAAAGATCGAATAAGGAGTAAGACCTAATTCAGCAAGGCCCGCTATTTTGCTGATCCCATCATCGATATAAGTTAACTCAGCCCCGATCCAGGTGGTGATAAAAGCAACAGAGGCAACAGGCGCAGCAGTACTGTCCACAATATAGGCCAGTTTCTCTCTGGAGATTTTGAATTTATCAGTCACCGAGCGCATGGTATTTCCTACGATGAGGGTGTTAGCGTAATCATCAAAAAAGATGGCCACCCCAAGGAACCATGTTACCAGCTGGGCACTTTTTCTGGTCTTGGCAAACCTTGAGAGTTGATTGACTACACCAGCCATACCACCATTTCTGGAGATAATAGCCACCATACCACCAATGAGCAAAGAAAAGATGATGACTGACATATGCCCTCCATCTGTTAAAGCATTGAGGATGTATTTTTCAACCACTTCAAAAATACTGATGAGCAAATAATATATGGAGTCAATTCTCAAACCTCCCGCAATGAAGGCGCCAGTGAAAATCCCTACAAACAGGGAAGAAACCACTTCTTTAAATAATAAGGCAAGGAAAATGGCAATTAACGGAGGTAAAATGGAAAACCAAAAAGGAATATGCCTCAGCCGATATGACTCGTCTGATCGAAGAGAAAGGTGAAATAATTTGTACTTTTCACCTGATTTGATCAATAATAATTTGCCTTTGGCATCGCTGTCAACTGGCAAAACAGCTGTACCGTTAGTAAATACAATGTCAAAAGGCTCTTTATTGATTTCAATGGTTGCCTTACCATTCAGGCTGCCGGATTTGATTAATATAGTGCCATCTTCCTCGGTCAATTGATAACTGTCGAAAGTAACTTCCCTGACTTCTTCCGGAGGAGTAACAACAGTTGTCTGAGTAGTATCTGAAGAGGGTTGTGCCAGGGAATTGAGTGTCAGCATACAAAAGGCTAAAAAAGGTGCTAAATACCGGAATTTCATAGGTTGTTTTTATAATTTTGGTGTTGACGGGTGATAGGCGATCTGATGGCGTTACTCCGTTTAATTATTTATTTATCATCCAATAAACGAATATTTCTCGATTTGACAAAACATACCAAAATGAATATGGCACAACACTATGCTACTTTGATGGCCATTTTAATGACTGTATTTCCCCTATGCTTACCGACCATTATTGCCCAGCCAACGGGTCGGTTAGCTGTGAACTTTATTGTCGATGGTAATGAACTTTCGAACCCTCTTACAGGAGGGTTGAATGCCCCTCAATTGTCTGAGGTGGACCTGAATGATGATGGAATCATGGATTTGTTCATTTACGATCGAATTGGCAGTAGGGTTTTGACCTTCCTGAATTCAGGAGAAGGTTCTGGTAGCTATACTTATGCGCCGGAATTTGAAGTAAATTTCCCTCCTGTAAATGGTTGGATGTTGCTTAGGGATTACGATGGAGATGACATCATGGATATTTTTGCGTATTCAGATCAAATTGTCAGTGGAGTTATGGTTTTCAAAGGGGAGTATGAAGATGGCAAGATCAAGTTCGTTCGTCACAATTTTGATGAATTGCTCAACATAATTTTTGTTCCCCTTCAAACCGGCGGAAGTACTCAATTATATGTTAGTGAAATTGATATTCCGGCCATTGATGATATAGACTGCGATGGCGATCTCGATATTATGACTTTCAGTATAGGTGGCGGATATATTGATTGGTTTAGAAATGTATCTGTTGAGGAGGGATATGGAATGGATAGCTTGCATTATGTATTGGAGACCAATTGTTGGGGAGGAGTTTTTGAGAGTGGGATTTCCAATGATTTGAACCTGGCATCCGGGCCTGGAGATTGTTATGATGGTTTTTGGGATGACGACTCCGTTGATGACAGGCATTCCGGGTCTACATTGCTGACTTTCGATCGTGATGGCGATGGTGATAAGGAACTTGCTCTTGGTGACATTTCCTTTACCAATTTGATCTTGTTGAATAATGGCGGTGATTGCGAAGAAACCTGGTTTAATGCTCAGGAAGGAAATTTCCCGGCTGAAGATGTAGGGGTCGATTTACCTATTTTCCCGGCAGGTTATTATCTGGATGCAGACAATGATGGTGTCAAGGATTTAATGGTCGCCCCAAATTCTACCACGGCTGCTGAAGATTATAATGCTCTTTGGTTTTATAAAAATACAGCAACTACAGAAAGCCCAAATTTCCAGCTTCAAAAGCAGGACTTTCTAATTGAAAGTATGCTGGATTTGGGATCAGGTGCGCAACCTGCGTTTGTGGATTATAATGCAGATGGATTACTCGATTTGGTAATTGGAAACTATTCATATTTCGTACCTTTTGGTGATAGGGATCCGCGATTATTCCTGTTCCTGAATACCGGAACTGAAGAGAATCCGGAATTTACCCTTGAAGATGATGACTTCCTGAATATGCGTCAGTTCTCTCAAAGTTCTTATAAATCTGCTCCAAATTTTGG
>QQUB01000872.1 GCA_008501835.1 Bacteroidota bacterium | reverse complement strand
ACGGATGATAATAACTGCCAGGAATCCGCCAGGGTTATAATCTCCAGTCTGGATGATGTACCTCCAGTGGTTTTCGTTAATGATGTAAATCTGTTCCTGGGAGATGATGGCACGGTGTCTCTTTCCCTTGGACAGGTCAATAACGGAAGTTTTGATAATTGCGGAATTGCTTCCATGTCCCTGAGTCAGGATGAATTTGATTGCACCCATGTAGGTTCCAATACTGTGACATTAACGGTAACTGATCAGGCAGGAAACTCAGCCGAAGAAACGCTTCAGGTAATGATCAGTGATCTGATTGCTCCGGAGATGACTTGTCCGGAAGATATCGTTGTTCCGGCTTGCGAAGCTGCCCTGGATTATCCGATGCCGATTGTCAATGATAATTGTGCCGATGTCATTGATCCGGTTTTGACGTCCGGATTACCTCCAGGGGCTACATTCCCGGAGGGATTGACAGTGGTTTCCTATAGTTTCACGGATGGTGGAAATAATTCTGCCATTTGTAGTTTTGAAGTGACGGTTAAGCCAGCTTTGGCGGTTGAGGAAACGGTTACTCATGTTACATGTAATGGTGATACCGATGGGGCCATCAGTGTTGTGGCCAGTAGTGGTACGCCAGATTACACCTTTACCTGGGCAGATGGATTTTCGGGAACGGACGTTGCCAACCTCGCTGCAGGAATTTACAATCTAACCGTTACCGATGCGGATAATTGTGATGAGGTATTGAACATTGAGGTGCTCCAACCGGATCCTGTCAATTTCGAAATAAATCTCCTCGTGAATGAAACGGAAGGATTTTCTAACGGACTTATCGATATCACACCAACCGGTGGAACAGCTCCTTATTCTTTTAAATGGACTTTAAATGGAGAGTTCTTTGCGGAAACCGGAGATATTTCCGGTCTCGCGGCCGGTGAGTATGCTGTTCAGATAGTGGATGCAAATAATTGTTCATTTCAGAGTGATCCTATTATCATTGAGAATCTTACCGGAACTGAGGATATTCTGGTTGATGCAGGGTTTGAAATAATGCCTAATCCAACCAGTGGCATGATCCGGATAACTTTTGATGAGCCGTTGGATGGAGAAGGCCTGATATCTGTTTGGGATATTCTTGGTCAAAAGGTACTGGAGGGAGTCGAGTTAATTCAAGGTACCCAGGAGGTTCCGCTTGATTGTACCGGGTTTTCCAATGGTACTTATTTTGTTCGTTTAGACACTGATGGTGGAATTTTCCTGAGAAAAATGATTGTAAACAGGTAAATTGATTTCATTTATAAAAGTTTAAAAAACGGGTCCGGAATTTCCGGACCCGTTTTTGTATGACTAAATTTAGGAAAGGGCAAAACACCAAATTATGGCCTGTAAAACCTATCTTTGTTCCTTAAATTCATTTTCCATTTATGATCACCATTGATCCTGATAAAATCAAAGCCAAGGATATGCACCAGTTCGTTCTGGGATCTGTTGCTCCCAGGCCAATTGCATTTGCCAGTACGGTAGATGAAGACGGGCGGCATAACCTGGCTCCATACAGTTTTTTCAATGCTTTCAGTTCCAATCCTCCAATATTGGTATTCTCTTCAAACCGGCGTTTAAGAGATAATACCACAAAGGATACCCTGCACAATATTGAAAAAACTAAGGAAGTGGTTATCAATGTAGTCAACTACAATATCGTCAGGCAAATGGCTGTAGCCAGTATCGAATATCCTGAAGATGTAAGTGAGTTTGAAAAAGCCGGGCTGACTCCCATTCCTTCAGAAATGGTTACTCCGCCCAGGGTTAAGGAATCACCGGTTCAGATGGAGTGTAAGGTTCAGGAGATCATTCCACTGGGAGCCGAAGGTGGTGCCGGTCACCTCATCATTTGCAGGATCGTGCGAATGCATATTGCAGAAGATGTGGTGGATGACGGCAGAATCAATCCTCACAAAATAGACCTGATGGGACGTATGGGGCGGGCCTATTACGTCCGGGCAAGTGGTGAAGCTATTCATACCATTGTTCAATCTGTATTGAAACAGGGAATAGGCTATGATCAATTGCCAAAAAGTGCCCTCGAGAGTCATGTCCTTACCGGAAATGACCTGGGCCGGCTTGCAGGGCTTGAAAGCCCTCCATCGATAGAGGAAATGGAGTCTTTAAAAGAAGATCCTGAGGTGGCAAAGTTAATAATCGGCGAAAACCAGCCAGAGGAATTCCACCGCCGGGCACATATGGAATTAGCGAAGGACAACCTTCAAAAGGCAGCTACTTTAGTTTGGCTGGCTGATTTGGAATTGAAAAAATAACTTAGGTTGCGAGCCTGCCTTCGTCAGGAGGCAGTCAGGTTACGAGTTACGGGGTTGATCATTGTTGTTGATTTTTCAATGTTTCAACTTGTTTACCAGAAGAAAAATAAATTATCTTTTTAGAGAAATGATAACACGAAACTCGAAGCCCGTAGCCAGCAACTTGAAATAATAAAAAAAACTGACTAATGAAAAAAATCGGTATTCTTCATGGAAAGGAACGTACGTTTCCTGCAGCATTCGTAGAACGAATCAATGAAAAGAAGGTAAAAGGCATTATTGCGGAGCCGGTAAAAATCGATAAATGCGTTCAGGGAATGCCTTCCGATTACGCAGTTATTGTAGACCGTATTTCTCAGGATGTACCATTTTATCGCTCTTATCTGAAAAATGCTGCCATCACAGGTACTGCAGTGATCAACAATCCCTTTTGGTGGAGCGCCGATGAAAAGTTTTTCAATAATGCGTTGTCCCTTTCTGTAAAGGTACCCGTACCAAAAACGGTATTGTTGCCTTCTCGTGATCATCCTGATGACACGGACGGGGACTCTTTCACCAATTTGGCCTTTCCCCTGGATTGGGAAGGTATCTTTGAATACATTGGATTCCCGGCTTACATGAAGCCTTTCGCCGGTGGTGGTTGGAAAAATGTATATCGCCTGGAAAATATCGATGAGTTTTTTGCCAAGCATGCAGAAACCGGACAGCTGGTGATGATGCTTCAGGAGGAAATTACCTTTGATGCCTACTTCCGTTGCTACTGTATTGGTGGTAAACATGTCAAAATAATGCATTATGAACCGAGGAATCCACATCATCTCCGTTATGATGCGAACCATGATGTTTCGGCAGCGTTATTGAAGAAGATAGAAAAGTATACCATAAAACTCAACGAAGCTCTCGGTTACGATTTTAATACTGTGGAATTTGCCATTAGAGATGGTGTTCCTTATGCTATTGATTTCTGTAATCCGGCACCGGATGCGGATCGCAATTCCGTCGGAGAGGAAAACTTCGAATGGGTAGTGGAAACCATGGCGAATTATGCTATCGAAAGAGCCAAAGAACAGAAGAAAGGTAAAGACAATTTGACGTGGGGAAGCTTTATTAGAAAAGCCGTTGGATCGTAGCGCGGACTTTAGTCTGCAGTCTTTAGTCTGCAGTCTCCAGTCCTCAGTCTTCAGTCTGTAGTACCAGTATGCAGATCATAGATTTGAACCACCAGAAATACTATTTTTTCAAAAAATAGTATTTCTCTTAAACCAACAACCAGCAATCAGTAACCAGATAAATGATTAGATTAGCTATACTTGACCTTTACGACAATACACCCAATCAGGGCATGAGGTGTATTCAGGATATTGTAGAGGAATTTGACGATATCGAATACTCTGTATTTGATGTGAGAGGAAAGGATCAGGTTCCCGGATTGGAGTTTGATATTTATATTTCTACTGGTGGGCCCGGAAGTCCATTAGAGGGTGATGGTGTTTGGGATAAGCGTTATGCCCGTTGGCTGGACGCCGTCTGGAACTGGAACCTTCAACCTGGGGCTCCCAAAAAGTATGTATTCTTTATATGCCATTCCTTCCAGATTGCTGTCAATCATTTTAAGCTGGCCAAGGTGATCAAGCGAAAATCCCGCTCTTTTGGAACCTTTCCTTGTCATAAAACTGATGAGGTGGAGCCGCTGTTTGAAAAATTGCCTGACCCTTTTTATATCGCTGATTTCAGGGACTGGCAGGCTGTACAGCCGGATTGGAGAAAAATTGATGAGATGGGCGCCAAAGTGGTTGCACTTGAAAAG